>NZ_AKJJ01000039.1:0-27588 GCF_000282395.1 Pseudomonas sp. GM55
GGCTCGTCTGCCCGCCAAAACGGGAACCCCCTGAAAAGGTAGTGTGAAACGTCAGCTGCCCTGCGGCACCAGCCGCGGCCCCTTGCGCGCCACCTGCTGACCCGGCTCGAAGCGGGCGTTGGGTGAGCGCACGGTGCTGATTTCGCCTTGGGCGTCCTTCACTTCATACGCAGTTTCCGTGAGACCAGCAGCTTGCTGAATCGAACCGCCGGCAAAAAAACCGGCGCCAGCACCGACCAATGCGCCAACAGGCCCACCCACTGCGCCCACCATCAAACCGGTCAGGGCACCGTAACCTTTGCCGGCGGTGGTATCAGGCACTTCGCGCACGACCTGGTCGGCCATGCACAGGGGGGAAAGCAACAGGCAGAGCGTGAATCCGAGGGGAATGGAGTGAGACATGGCAAATTCCTTCTTCGAGTCAACGCCATATCCAAATCACAAAGCATGCCACTTAAATAATCGTTTTATATCAATAGGTTAATCTTACGAGTGTCATACTGACCACAGCAAAATAGAGTCAGTATGACTACGTCGAAGTCACAATGACTTGCTCCAGGTCAAAAGATTGCAGCCTCGGAGTACCTTGATGTTTTCCCCCGCAACTGGTCGCTTTCCATCAAACCACCCACCTCTCTGCCCCCTGGTCAAGACACAAGCGGGCTTGCCCGCGAAAGCGGACTGTCCTGCAACGCTTCGCCATCTGATCCTCTAGGAACAAACCACCTGACGACCGGCAGCAAAAACCATTTGCCACAAAATATTACATACGTCATATTACAACCATCATAAATGACCACCGCTCCAACAGGTAATTCTCCATGACCAGCATGCCCACCGTTGAACCCGACCTGGCTGCCCCGGTGACTGCCGCCAAACCTCCCCTGCTCAAACGCCTGCTGCTGCCCACCGTGGGTATCGCGGCACTGGTTTTGGCCGGTGTGTATGGCGCGCATTGGTGGAGCGCCGGGCGTTTCATCGAGGAAACCGACGACGCTTACATCGGCGGCGACGTAACGGTGATCGGGCCGAAAGTGGCGGGCTATATCGACGAAGTGCTGGTGACCGACAACCAGAAGGTCAAGGCAGGCGATGTGCTGATCCGTCTCGATTCGCGCGACTACCGTGCCAACCTGGCCAAGGCCGAAGGCGCAGTGGCCGCCCAGGAAGCCTTGCTGGCCAACCTCGACGCCACCGAACAACTGCAACAGGCCGTCATCGGCCAGGCCCGCGCCGGCATCGATGCCGCCGGTGCCGAAGCCGCCCGCTCGCGCGATGACGATGCCCGCTACAAAAAACTGGTGATCACCAACGCCGTCTCGGTGGAAAGCGCCCAGCGCGCCAATACCACGTTCAAGACGGCCCAGGCCCAAAGCAACCGCGCCCAGGCTGAATTGCTGGCCGCGCAACGCCAGTTGAATGTGATCGACACCCAGAAACAACAGGCCCGGGCCGCCTTGATCCAGGCCAAGGCCGAGCGCGATCTGGCGCAATTGAATGTCGGCTACACCGAACTGAGGGCACCGGTTGACGGTGTGATCGGCAATCGTCGGGCACGGGTTGGCGCCTATGCCCAGGCCGGCTCGCAATTGCTCTCGGTGGTGCCGACCAGCGGTCTGTGGGTCGATGCCAACTTCAAGGAAGACCAACTGGCGCGCATGCTGCCGGGTCAACGGGTGGTGATCCATGCCGACGTGCTGTCGGGTCAGGAGTTCCACGGTCACCTGGACAGCCTCGCCCCCGCCAGCGGCTCGCAATTCAGTGTGTTGCCGCCGGAAAACGCCACCGGCAACTTCACCAAGATCGTGCAGCGGGTGCCGGTGCGCATTCACCTCGACCCGGCCGACAGTGTGCTCGGTCACCTGCGTCCGGGGTTGTCGGTCACCGCTGAAGTGGACACGCGCAAGGAGCCTGAAGCGCCAGTCGTGGCCAGCGCGCCATGAGCCGCGCCCTCACCGCCCCGGCGCAGCCGTTCAATGCCGCGAACATGGCCACGGCGACCAAGGTCTTCGCCTTCGCCAGCATGTGCATCGGCATGTTCATTGCGCTGCTGGATATCCAGATTGTCTCGGCTTCGTTGCGGGACATCGGCGGCGGGCTCTCCGCCGGCACCGATGAAACCGCGTGGGTACAGACCAGTTACCTGATCGCCGAAATCATCGTGATCCCGCTGTCGGGCTGGCTCTCCCGGGTGTTTTCCACGCGCTGGCTGTTTTGTGCGTCGGCGGTGGGCTTCACCCTGACCAGCCTGCTGTGTGGCGTGGCCTGGAACATCCAGAGCATGATCGCCTTCCGCGCCCTGCAAGGCTTTCTGGGCGGTTCGATGATCCCGATGGTGTTCACCACGGCCTTCGTGTTCTTCAACGGCAAGCAACGAGTCATCGCTGCCGCGACCATCGGCGCGGTGGCGTCCCTGGCACCGACCCTGGGGCCGGTGATCGGTGGCTGGATCACCGACATCTCGTCCTGGCACTGGCTGTTCTACATCAACCTGGTCCCCGGCATCTTTGTCGCCGTGGCCGTGCCGATGCTGGTGAAAATTGACCAGCCGGAACTGTCGCTGCTCAAGGGCGCGGATTATCTGAGCATGGTATTCCTGGCGCTGTTCCTCGGCTGCCTGGAATACACCCTCGAAGAAGGCCCGCGCTGGAACTGGTTCAGCGACCGCACGATTCTGACCACCGCATGGATCAGTGGCCTGGCCGGGCTGGCTTTTATCGGCCGCACCTTGCACGTGGCCAATCCGATTGTCGATTTGCGCGCCTTGAAGGATCGCAACTTCGCCCTTGGCTGCTTCTTCTCGTTCGTTACCGGCATCGGCCTGTTCGCCACGATTTACCTGACGCCACTGTTCCTCGGCCGGGTGCGGGGCTACGGTGCGCTGGACATTGGCCTGGCGGTTTTCTCCACCGGGGTGTTCCAGATCATGGCGATTCCGCTGTATGCCTTTCTCGCCAACCGCGTCGATCTGCGCTGGATCATGATGACCGGCCTGGGGCTGTTCGCCTTGTCGATGTGGGATTTCAGCCCGATCACCCATGACTGGGGGGCCAAAGAATTGATGCTGCCGCAAGCCTTTCGCGGAATTGCCCAGCAACTGGCGGTACCGCCCGCCGTGACGCTGACCCTTGGCGGCCTGGCACCAGCAAGGCTTAAACATGCATCAGGGTTGTTCAATCTGATGCGCAACCTGGGTGGGGCTATCGGCATCGCCGCCTGCGCGACCATTCTCAATGACCGCACCAACCTGCATTTCACCCGGTTGGCGGAGAACCTCAACAGCACCAACGAGGCGCTCAACCAATGGCTGTCCCAGGTCGGCAACAACTTCGCCGCCCTCGGCCAGAGCGGTGACGCCGGGGTCACCGCCAGCCTGCATCAGCTATGGTTGTTGACCTACCGCGAAGCCCAGACCCAAACCTACGGCGACGCGTTTTTGATGATCATGGCCTGTTTCATCATCGCCACGGCGATGGTGCCCTTGATGCGCAAGGTGCAACCACCGGCCGCACCGAGTGCCGATGCGCATTGATGCTTGTGCGAGTCAGGCCTGAGGCGTTTTGCGAAAACCTACGGCCAGACGGTTCCAACTGTTGATGGTGCTGATGGCCACGGTCAGGTCGACCATTTCCTTGGGCGAGAACTGGGCGCTGACCACTTCGTAGTCTTCATCCGGAGCATGGGTCAGGCTGAGCTGGGTCAGGGATTCGGTCCAGAGTAGCGCAGCGCGTTCGCGCTCGGTGAAGAACGGTGCTTCGCGCCAGGCTGTCACGGCGAACAGGCGGCGCGGGGTTTCACCGCCCTTGATCGCATCGGCGGTGTGCATGTCGATGCAGAAGGCGCAGCCGTTGATTTGCGAGGCACGCAGCTTGACCAGTTCGATCAGGTTTTTTTCCAGCGGCAATTTCGAAACCGCTGTTTCCAACGCGATCATCGCTTTGAGGGCGTCAGGCGAGGCAGTGTAGAAATCGATACGGGGTTTCATGGCGTGCTCCAGGGCAAGTGGGTGTGTCACTACGTTAGTCCCGCGGCCGGTTTACACAAATAGCCAATATTTCAGAAGTCGAGGAGGCCACTGGCGGTGGCTACTTGAAGGAAAGTGCTATTTGAGAACTGCTCGCGATCCGCGCAGCGGCCATTCACACCCGATTGCGCAACCATCGCAGGAAGCCCTTTTTCTCCGCCACCACCGGCAGGTCCTGAGTCAGGGTTTTCGCTTTTTGCAGCCGGTAATCGAGCAAGGCTTTCATTGTTTCGTTGATATCGTGACGGGCATCCAGGCACGGCTTGAGGTATGACTTTTCGATGCGGTACAGGCCACAGAATGTCTTGGCGGTAAACTGCGCAGGCAGCGCACTGTCGGTGAGAATACCCGCCTCGCCGAACACCTCCCCCGGCCCCATGCGTCCGGATTCGTATGGCGCTCCGTGACGCATCAAGGTCACCGAGATCACGCCGGATTCGATAATGAACAAGTGATCGCTGACCTCCCCCGCCTCCAGGATCACCTCCCCGGCGCGAAAGGTTTGCAGAGTCATGTTCTGGCTGAACGTGTCTTTCTCTTCCTGACGCAGGGTGGAGAAAATCGGCGAGCTATCCAGCAATGCCCGTTTGCGTGTCGAGTGGATCGGCGGGCTGGGCTCCACGCTCGACAACAAATTGACCCCGGATGCCTGCAAGTGCCGATAGGCCAGGTCGTACAGCTGGTTGCGCACTGAACGTTTCTCGTCCATCGACGCGACAAAACCGCTGATTTCGTAGACCGCTCCGGTGTTGCTGGCGGTTTTCAGGCCGACGTTTGGCGACGGTGTATCGAGCAACGCACGACAACCTTGAATGGCCCGCTCCAAGGCATCGATCACCGTGTTCGGCCTCGCGTGGGGGCTCACTTCCAGGGAGACGGAGATACCGAACATGTCGCTCGGCCTGCTGAAATTGATGATCTTGGCCTTGGCCGCCAACGAGTTGGGAATCACGGCCATGCAGCCCTGGGAGGTTTGCAGGCGTGTGGCGCGCCAGTCGATGTCGGTCACCTTGCCCTCCATGCCATCGATGGATATGTAGTCATCCAGTTGGTAGGGTTTGGTGGTGTTGAGGACGATCCCGGAAAACACGTCACTGAGGGTACTTTGCAAGGCCAGACCGACAATGATCGCCAACGCACCGGACGTCGCCAGCACACCCTTGACCGGCAGATCGAGTACATAGGCCAGGGCGGCAATGATCGCGATCAGGAAAATCACCGCGCCGAGCAAATCCTGGAGCAACCGCCCGGTATGCCCGACCCGCTGCATCATCACCGCGCCGATCAGCACGGTCAGGGTCCGCGCGCCGAACAGCCACCAGCCGATCTGCAAACCGGTGGCTGCCAGATGCAAGGGTACGTTGTCGGCCCAGGGCGGTGGCTCCATCGGATTCAGGCCTTCATTGAACAGCAGGAGGCTGAACAACGAAAAAATCACCACCCGCACCAGCTGCCTCCAGCCACTGCCAACGGCGCTGAGCAAGTACCACAACCCAAGATCGATCAGGATCAGCGCCATTGCGCAGATCAGTGGGTGTTCAGTGAGCAATGACAGCATCAAGCAACTCCAGCCAGGGTCAATAACGCGAAGATCGCATGGATTGGCCATAGTGTAGGAGCAATTGATTTCGCTGGATGAGCGTATCTGGCTGGACACACTGAAAAACCTGTGGGAGCGGGCTTGCCCGCGATGGCGATCTGACAGTCAACATTGCAGCGACTGATCGATAGCATCGCGGGCAAGCCCGCTCCCACAGGGGGGATGAGTGATGCCGAAGTTACTTGCTGTTGGCCAGCGTGCTGTAGCTGGTCATCAGGTTGCGGTAATCCGGAATATGGTTGGAGAACAGTGTGCCCAACCCTTCGATGTCGTTGCGCCAGTCGCGGTGCAGCTCACAGGCCAGGCCGAACCAGGTCATCAGTTGCGCGCCCTGAGCGGTCATACGGCTCCACGCCGATTCACGGGTCAGCTCATTGAAGGTGCCGGACGCGTCGGTGACCACGAACACGTCAAAGCCTTCGGCCAGCGCCGAGAGGGCCGGGAACGCCACGCAGACTTCGGTCACTACGCCGGCGATGATCAGTTGTTTCTTGCCGGTGGCCTTGATCGCCTTGACGAAATCCTCGTTGTCCCACGCATTGATCTGGCCAGGACGAGCGATGTACGGCGCGTCCGGAAAGAGTGCCTTGAGCTCGGGCACCAGCGGGCCGTTGGGGCCGGTTTCGAAGCTGGTGGTGAGGATGGTTGGCAACTTGAAGTACTTGGCCAGATCGGCCAGGGCCAGCACGTTGTTCTTGAAACGATCCGGATCGATGTCGCGCACCAGTGACAGCAGTCCCGCCTGATGATCAACCATCAAAACCGCGGCGTTGTCCTTGTCGAGACGCTTGTAGGAAGTGGTCATTGCAGTAATCCTCGCGTGTTATCGATGCCGAGTGAAAATCGGCGTGGGGGGGTAACCGGTTAGCGCCGGGAGTCCAGCACTTCGTGTTCGTTCGCCACTTGCTGAGCCTTGAGGTAACTCTCGATCAGCAATTGATAATGCGGCATGGCCTGGGCGTAGACAGCGGCCCACTGCTCGGCATCCGGACGGTTCCACGAGCCTTGCAGCTCAGAGAGCGTAGCCATGATGTCGATCGGCACCACCCCGGCCTGGGCCAAACGGGCAACGGTCAGATCAGTGGCCAGTTTCGAGTGATTGCCGGAGGCGTCGACTACGGCGAACACCTTGTAGCCTTCATGCACGGCGGCGATGGACGGGAACGCCAGGCACACGCTGGTCAAAGTGCCGGCAATCACCAGGGTTTTCTTGCCGGTGGCCTCGACCGCCGCGTGAAACTCCGGGTTGTCCCAGGCGTTGATTTCACCCTTGCGCGCCACATATTGCGCATGGGGCGCGGCCTGGTGGATTTCCGGAATCAACGGTCCGTTCGGTCCTTGTGGAACGGAAGCCGTGGTGATCACCGGCATCTTCAGCAGGGTCGCGGCCTTGGCCAGGGCAATGGCGTTGGCGCGCAGTTGTGGTACGTCCATGTCCTTGACGATCTGGAACAGTCCGCTCTGGTGATCGATCAACAGCATCGCGGCGTCGTTGGGGTCGATGGTGGGTTTCTGGCCATCGAAGTTGGCAGCATTGACAGTGTTCATATGCGTTTCCTCTTTCTTTCAGGCAACAGCCATCCCTGGCCTTGGATCGGCCTACGCATCCTGTGTAGAGCGGGTTGTTGAAACGAAACGGGTTAAGCGTGCATCCGGCCGAAGCGACCGGACTGGAAGTCGGCGAAGGCCTGGTGGATTTCCTGCTCGGTGTTCATCACGAACGGCCCGTGACCGACGATCGGCTCATCGATCGGCTCGCCGCTAAGCAACAGCACCACCACGTCTTCGCTGGCTTCGAGGGTCAGCTGATCACCCTTGCGATCGAACAGAGCCAATTGCCCCTGGCGCACCGACTCCAGGCCATTGACCTGAACCGTGCCACGTAAAACCACCAGTGCGGTGTTGCGCCCTTCATGCAGATCCAGGGTGAGCAACTTGCCGGCATTCAAACGGATGTCCCACAGGTCGACCGGGGTGAAGGTGCGCGCCGGGCCCTGGCGGCCGTCGAACTCACCGGCGATCAGGCGCAGGCTGCCGGCTTTGTCCGGCAAGGCGATGCTCGGGATGTCGCGGTCGAGGATCGTCTGGTAGCCGGGGTCGGCCATCTTGTCCCTGGCCGGCAGGTTGACCCACAGTTGCACCATTTCCAGGGTGCCACCGCTCCTGGCGAATCCTTCGGAGTGGAATTCTTCATGCAGGATGCCCGAGGCGGCGGTCATCCATTGCACGTCACCGGGGCCGATCTTGCCGCCACTGCCGGTGGAGTCCCGATGCTCCAGTTCGCCCTTGTAAACGATAGTCACGGTTTCGAAGCCACGATGCGGATGCTGACCAACGCCACGTCGTTCGGTGGTCGGGGTGAATTCAGCGGGGCCGGCATGATCCAGCATCAGGAACGGGCTGATGTGTTTGCCCAGGTTGTCGTAGGAAAACAGCGTGCGAACCGGAAAACCGTCGCCAACCCAATGGGTCCGTGGACTGGTGTAGATACCGATGATGTTTTTCATGGTGTCTCCTGGTGAGGTGAGTGAAGCCATGGACAAAGCTTAAAAGCGTGACCTTTGCTGCGCTAGACTGCAAAAATCGGCTTTAGCGTTCTATATGGAGAACGATGGTGGAAGACCTCAACACCCTCTACTACTTCACCCAAGTGGTGGAACATCACGGTTTCGCGGCGGCGGGCCGGGCACTGGACATGCCCAAGTCCAAGCTCAGCCGACGCATTGCCGAACTCGAAGAGCGGCTGGGTGTGCGCCTGCTGCACCGCACCAGCCGGCATTGCTCTTTGACGGAAATCGGCCAGGCCTACTACCAGCGCTGTCTGGCCATGCGGGTAGAGGCGGAAAGCGCCGCCGAACTGATCGAGCGCAACCGCTCCGAGCCTCAGGGCCTGGTGCGTGTCAGTTGCCCGACGGCGTTGCTCAACTCCTGGGTCGGGCCGATGCTGACCCGCTACATGCTCAAATACCCGCTGGTGGAGTTGTTCATCGAGAGCACCAACCGCCGGGTCGACCTGATCCACGAAGGCTTCGATATTGCGTTGCGGGTACGTTTTCCGCCGCTGGAAAACACCGACATGGTGATGAAGGTACTGGGCAACAGCACCCAGAGCGTGGTTGGCAGTCCGGCCTTTTTATCGCACCTGTCGACACCGGCCTCCCCGGCCGACCTCAGCGGTTTGCCGAGCCTGCACTGGGGCGCGGCGCAGCGCGAATATCAGTGGGAACTGTTCGGCGCCGATGGCAGCACGGCGATGATTCGTCACGCACCGAGAATGGTCACCGATGATCTGTTGGCCTTGCGCCATGCGGCGGTTTCCGGGATCGGCATCGTGCACCTGCCCAGCGTGGTGGTGCGCGACGAAATTGCCGCCGGTCAACTGGTGGAACTGGTACCGGGCTGGGCACCGAAAAGCGGAGTCATCCATGCGATCTTTCCCTCACGTCGGGGGTTGCTGCCGTCGGTGCGCACGTTGATCGATTTTCTTGGGGAGGAATTCAGCCGTAGTGATATTGCTTAGGGGTGGGGGTAAGGCTTTAGACCGAGTCGCCCCCATCGCGGGCAAGCCCGCTCCCACAGGGATTTACTGCGTCCACAGCATTTGTATACGACCCCGATCGTTGTGGGAGCGGGCTTGCTCCGGGCGGCGTTCCGACGATGGCGCCAGACCAGACACCTAAAATACATCTGTCTGACCTGATTCTTGACCTCCGGTAAACATTGCTTTGCCGCTCCAGCGGTTTTTCTCACGGATGCAGGCGCGGATACTGCCGCCCATTCCCACTGCAACCTCTGGAGTCATCAATGTCCATTCCCGCCTTCGGCCTGGGTACGTTTCGCTTGCAAGGCCAGGTGGTCATCGATTCGGTGAGCACCGGCCTGGCGCTCGGCTACCGGGTGATCGATACCGCACAAATCTACGAGAACGAAGCCGACGTCGGCGAGGCTATCGCTGCCAGCGGCATTGCCCGTGAAGAACTGTTCATCACCAGCAAGATCTGGGTCGCCAACCTGGCCGCTGATCGCCTGATCGACAGCCTGAAGGAAAGCCTGCGCAAACTGCAGACCGATTACCTGGACCTGACCCTGATCCACTGGCCGTCGCCGGAAGATCAGGTACCGGTTGAAACGTTCATGGGTGCACTGCTCGAAGCCAAGCGCCTGGGCCTGACCCGACAGATCGGCGTGTCCAACTTCACCATCGACCTGATGCAACAAGCGATAGCGGCCATCGGTGCCGAGCACATCGCTACCAACCAGATCGAACTGCACCCGTACCTGCAAAACCGCAACGTCGTCGCGTTCGCGCAGAACCAGGGAATCGGCATCACGTCATACATGACCCTGGCCTACGGTGAAGTCCTCAACGACCCGCTCATCCAGCAGATCGCCGAACGCCTGCAAGCGACGCCGGCTCAGGTCACCCTGGCCTGGGCCATGCAATCGGGTTACGCAGTGATCCCCTCTTCCACTCGTCGGGCCAACCTCGAAAGCAACTTGAAGGCTCGCGAGCTGACCTTGAGCGAAGCCGACATGGCATTGATCGCAACGCTGGATCGCGGCCATCGGTTGACCAGCCCTAAAGGCATCGCACCGATCTGGGATTGAGCCTCAATCCTGCCCGATACTCTGGTCCAGGCGGGTCATGGCTTGCTGCAACTGGTCGACGGCGTCGTCGATCAGTGCCGCATGGCCATCATGGCACGCCCGCTCCAGTCGTTCGCAACACTCGACCAGGCCAAGCGCTCGCACCATCAGCGCCCCGCCCTTGATCCGGTGCGCCAGTTCCTGCAATCCGGGACGATTGCCGCCGGCGTGCAAAGCCAGCAAATGCACGCGATCCTCGCGATTGGTCAGCGCCAGATCGAGCATCAGTTGATCGATCAGCTCACGGTCCGAATTCGCATAGCGCTCCAGCCCACTCAAATCGAACTCGGCGAAGCCATGGTCGTCAGTTGCCGCTGAGGGTGCGTTGGAAAACCGCTGTGCCAGCCACGCCTGCAAATCCACCAGGCGAATCGGTTTGAACAGGCAATCATCCATGCCCGCCGCCTGACACCGGGCCTTCTCCTCGGCCTGCGCATTGGCGGTAAAGCCCAGGATCAGCGTCGAAGCCAGCCCCTGCAAGCGCTCTTGCTCACGTATCGCGCCCGCCAGTTCATAACCACTGAGCACCGGCATGTTGCAGTCGGTAATGACCAGGTCGAACCCATCTGCGCGCCACTGTTCAAGCCCCTGGGCCCCGTCTTCGGCCAGCACCACATGATGACCCAGGTAGCTCAGCTGCCGCGAGAGCAACAGGCGATTGGCCGGATAATCGTCGACCACCAGAATCGATAACGCCCGGGTCGTGAGCTGCGCCTGATCCTGGGACATCCCCGCCACGGGTAGTGCTTGCAGGGCGGGCAGCACCAGGCTGATGTCCACCCTCGTCCCGCGCCCAGGCTCACTGTCGAGCTGCAACTGGCCGCCCATCGTTTCGCACAGGGTACGACTGATCACCAGGCCCAGGCCGGAACCCTGCCGGGCGGACTGCTGACTGTTGCCTGCCTGCACGAAAGGGCTGAACAGGCGTTGCTGGTCGAAAGCGCTGATACCGATGCCGCTGTCTTCGATCTGTACGCTGACGGCGAGATGCGCCGGGGCTTGAGGCTGCACTCGCAGGGTCAGGCTGACCTGGCCTTCACGGGTGAACTTGATCGCATTGCTCAGCAGATTGGACAGCACTTGTTTGAAGCGCGTGGGATCGAGCATCACGTCGCGGTCACTGTGTTCGTCGAGCTCGACCCGCCACTGCAGATTTTTCTGCATCGCCAGCCCTTCGAAAACCCGGCAGACCGACGTCACCAGCGCGTGCAGATTGACCCGCTCCGGTACCAACGACAAATGCCCGGATTCGATTCGGGCGACGTCCAGAATGTCGCCGATCAAATCCAGCAATTGCTGCCCGGCGTTGGACGCGACCTCGATGGCGGCGCGGTCGGTCACGCCTTCATCGGCCCGTTTCAACGCCAGTTCGAGCATGCCGATCAATGCGTTCATCGGCGTACGGATTTCATGGCTCATGGTGGCCAGGAACGTGGTCTTGGCCCGGTTGGCGTCGTCCGCCGCGTCCTTGGCTTCCTGCAATTGCCCGAGCAATTGCTGACGCTGGCGAATCTGACGCCGCTGCCAGACGATCCCGGCCAATGCGAGCAACAGCAAGACACCCGCCACCGCAAACGCCTGCACGATCGTCTGCCGGTGTCGCAGCCAGTAACTCTGCTCGACCATCGAGTCATAGCGCCAGGGTTGGGTCAGCTCATCAATTTCTTCGGGAGGGATGCTCAATAGCGCCTTGTCCAGAATCGAATGCAGTTCGGTGGCCTCGCGACTGGTTGCCAGGGTGCTTCGGGCGGGGTCGGTGCCCACGGTGCTGGTCACTTGCAGGCGGTCGCGATACTGCCGGGAAATCAGGTAACGGGCGCTGATCAGCGAGTTGATGCCGCCCTGGGCCTTGCCCTGGGCGACCATTTCCATGGCGTCCGTCGACAGTGGTGCATCCACCGGCCGGATCAGCGGGTGATGCTGGCGAATGTACTCGCCGACAACGTTGCCCTGGGTCAGCGCCAGGGTTTTTCCCGCCATGTCATCCAGTGTCCTGGGGCTGTCCGCGGCCGCGCGGGTCACCAGCACCGAAGGGCTGCTCAGAAACGGCCGGGTGAACAGCAGTTCGTCTTCACGCTGGGAACTGAGGCCGATACCGGCCAGCACATCGATCTGCCCGCTCGTGATGCCGGTCATCATTTCGGCCACCGACTTCATGCCCCGGATGTCAAATTGCAGCCCGGTACGCGAACTGATTTTCGTCAGCACATCGACGCCAATACCGCGAAATTTGCCTTCGCTGTCGATGAAGGTAATCGGCGGAATGTTTTCGTTGATCGCCACCCTCACCCGCGGGTGGCGTTCGAGCCAGCGCTGTTCGGCCACGCTCAATTGCAATGACTCGGTACCCGGGATAGATACCCCGTTTGCCCCCCAACGACGCAGGATATTCATTTGTTCATGGGGGGTGATGGCCGCCAGCGCCTTGTTGACGATGCGCAATAGCGAAACATTGTCGCGGGCCATCGCAAAGGCAAAACGTCCGGATTCCATGGGCGAGAAGTCCGTCAGGCGCACGTTGTTCAGGTAGTTCCTGCTGATCAGATAATGGGCATTGATCGCATCGCCCAGATAGACATCGGCCTGGCCGAACGCCACGGCGCCCATCGCCGCCAGTGTCGAGGGAAACAGCTGGACCTGCGCCTTGGAATAGAACTGTTGCACGCTGTATTCGGGCAAGTAGTGATACAGCATCACCAACCGCTTGCCGGCCAGTGTCGGGTCGAGCACCGGAGGGAAATCGGTACGCGTGACCAGCACCGGCTGATCGACCGCGTAGGCGCCGGACATCTGCAATTGTGGATCTTCGGCTTCAAATCGATTGGCCGTTCCCAGCAGGTCCGCTCGCCCGTCCTTGATAGCCTGCACGGCGTCGGCCCGCGACGCATAACATTGGACCTCAATGACAACGTTCAACATTTGTTCGAGCAACCCGGCGTAATCGGCTGTCACGCCTTCGAATACCTTGCCCGCCGTGTTGAACTCGAAGGGGGGATAGTCCGGCGCCGAGACAGCCAGCACCAATCGGCCTTTTTGCTGAAGCCAGCGCAGCTCGGTTTCCGACCACCCGACGCTCAGCCCCTCGACACTCGAGCGCCCCAACAAGGTCAGCGACTGTTGCGCACAGACTGTCGATGCCCATAGAAGCAGGCCAGTCAGCACCCAACCTGCCAGTCGCCTTGGAGTGTTCATTCAGATCAAATGATTGCGCAGGGCGAAATCCCTCAAGTGCACCGACGAACTCACGTTGAGCTTGAGGGTGAGTCGGGTCTTGTAGGTACTGACCGTCTTGTAGCTCAGGTGCATGATCTCGGCGATTTCCAGGTTTTTCGAGCCCCGGGCCAGGTACTGCAGAATGCTCAACTCACGATTGGAGAGCTTGTCGATCAACTGTTTTTCACTGCGCTGCAAATCCCCCATCGACACGGAACTCGAGGGGATCTGGGCGAAATAGGTGTAGCCGGACATCACCGAATTCACCGCCGCCTTCAAGTCATCCAGGTCCTTGCTCTTGGAAACATAGGCCACAGCCCCGGCCCGCATGCAGCGGTCCTGATAAAACTGGGCCTCCAGCGAGGTGAACACCACCACGCGACATCGCGTGTTTTCGGCCTTGATACGCTCCATCACTTCAAGCCCCGCCACACCGGGAAGGCCCAGATCAAGCAACACGACATCCGGTTGATGCTCCCGGATCAACGACAAGACCTGATCGCCACGGGAGGCCTCGTAAATCTGCTTGAACCCTTCACCCTTGAGTACGAGTTTGATCATGGAGCGAACCACCGGATGATCTTCCACAATCAATGCTGACTTCATGACAACTCCCGTGCAAAACAACACGTTCGGGCAAAAAATGCCCTCCAGGCACCGCAGCGCTGGGCACAACGCTGCGCATAGACTCTGGCATGGAAGGCTGGAAGGAACTACCTGACAGAAATGACAGTTCCGACGAACGGTAACCGACAATCGACGGCGCTCATCAACTGCGTGATTGACGCCAGGTCAGGCAGAGCGGCCTGGCTGACCTGGACTTTGCCTGAGACTGGCGGCAATGGCGCCTGTTGTTCATTGAAAATAAGTGCGTGATGAACCTGCGGGTTGTCGGCAAGAAAATTGAACAGGTCCAGCGCACCGTTGGCCATCGCCCCATTGACGAGCACCAGATCCAGAGGCGCGCACCCGTACTCCACCAGAGGAAGGAGCTCGTCGAGACTCTGCACCGGTGCCACCCGAAAGTAGCCGAGCTGGTTGAACAGCCGCTCGATCCGCAGGCGGTTGAAGTGCTGTGTATCGGCGATCAGGATGCGCAAGGATTTGTTCGGCAAGGTGACCTCCAAAAGGATGTCGGTTTCAAGAGGTCGCAAAGCCTACGGAAGACCACCCTAGGTTTATGTAGGAATATTCCTAAATACATGTGGGTTAGTCTGACTCTTGCCAGGGAAACCCAAGCGAGCTTCGCCCCCTGAAGCCCTGGTCTTTACTCCGTGGTACTCGGACTCCAGAACGCCTGCACCACCAGGGTCGACATCGAAATACGTGCCACCAGCGCATCCAGCTCATCACCATCGACCGAGGTGGTCGCCAGGGTGGCTTCGATTTCAATTTCATCCGTGCCGAAGGCATGCACATCGACATCGCTGGCCGGATAGTTGCTGCGCTCCAACTCGGCTTCGAGCAAGGCCAGCACGGTTTTTTGCTGCGTACGCCGGGCGATGACATAGACGATGTTGGTGACTTCCGCCGAAATCACATCCAGCGGCTGACGGTTGATGTTGTTGACGATCGGCCGCAGCAAGGTGTTGGCCGCAAGCACGAACAGCGTGCCGAGCAACGCTTCGGCCAGCAGGTCGGCACCGGCGCAGGCACCGACTGCCGCCGAGGTCCAGAGGGTCGCGGCGGTATTGAGGCCGCGTACATTGCCCTCCTCGCGCATGATCACCCCGGCACCGAGAAAGCCGATGCCGGAGACCACATACGCCACGACCCGCACAGCGCCTTCAGCCCCGCCGAGACGGTTGGCCATGTCGACGAAAATCGCCGCGCCCACCGCCACCAGCACATTGGTGCGCAGGCCGGCGGTGCGCTGCCGGTACTGACGCTCGAAACCGATCAGGCCACCGAGGATGAAGGCCGCGCCGAGGCTGACCAGGGTGTCGAGCAGCGAAGTCAGGTTGAGGTTGTTGATGGCTTGCATATGAAGCTCCTTGAAAAAACACGGCCCCCTGTAGGAGCGAGCCTGCTCGCGATGACTGAGTGTCAGTCGATATCCATGTCAACTGACCCACCGCTATCGCGAGCAGGCTCGCTCCTACAGGAGGTGTCCCTTATTGCCAGCCAAACCGCCGGATGTAGAACCCTTTCACCGCCTGGGTCAGCGCCATGTACGCGAGCAGGATCATCGGCAGGAACACGAAATACAGCGACGGCAATGCCTGCAGCTTGAAGTAATGCGCCAGCGGTCCCATCGGCAGGAAAATCCCCACGGCCATGATCAGTCCGGTCATCACCAGCAGCGGCATGGCCGCGCGGCTCTGCAGGAACGGGATCTTCGGCGTGCGGATCATGTGCACGATCAGTGTCTGGGTCAGCAGCCCGACCACGAACCAGCCCGACTGGAACAGGGTCTGGTGATCCGGGGTGTTGGCATCGAACACGTACCACATCAAGGCGAACGTCGTGATGTCGAAGATCGAACTGATCGGCCCGAAAAACAGCATGAAGCGCCCGACATCCGCCGGCTGCCAGCGCTGCGGTTGCTTGAGCATTTCGTCATCGACGTTATCGAACGGGATGGCGATCTGCGAAATGTCATAGAGCAGGTTCTGCACCAGCAGGTGCATCGGCAGCATCGGCAGGAATGGAATGAACGCACTGGCCACCAGCACCGAGAACACGTTGCCGAAGTTCGAGCTGGCGGTCATCTTGATGTACTTGAGCATGTTGGCGAAGGTCCGGCGGCCTTCCAGCACGCCCTCCTCCAGCACCATCAGGCTTTTCTCCAGCAGGATGATGTCGGCCGCTTCCTTGGCGATGTCCACGGCGCTGTCCACGGAAATACCGATGTCGGCGGTGCGCAGCGCCGGGGCATCGTTGATGCCGTCGCCGATGAAACCGACCACATGGCCGTTGCCCTTGAGCAGGCGGACGATGCGCTCCTTGTGCGAGGGCGTCAGTTTGGCAAAGACATTGGTGGTTTCCACGGCTTTCGCCAGCTCGGCATCCGTCATGCGTTCGATATCGTTGCCCATCAGCAGGCCCTGCTGTTCCAGGCCGACTTCGCGGCAGATCTTCGCCGTCACCAGTTCGTTGTCGCCGGTCAGCACTTTCACCGCCACACCGTGGGCTGCCAATGCCTTGAGCGCCGGCGCAGTGCTTTCCTTGGGTGGGTCCAGGAACGCCACGTAACCGATCAGCGTCAGTGCCTGCTCATCGGCCAGGCTGTAGGTGTCGCGTCCTTCGCTCATCGGCCGTGCCGCTACCGCCACGACACGCAAGCCCTCGGCATTGAACGTGGCCGTGACCTGACGAATGCGCGCCAGCAACTCTTCGGTCAAGGCTTCGTCGACTTCGCCGTGACGCACCCGCGAGCAGACCGTCAGTACCTCTTCCACCGCGCCCTTGCAGATCAGCAGGTGCGGTTGATCGTGCTCGGCGACCACCACCGACATGCGCCGACGGGTGAAGTCGAACGGAATCTCGTCGACCTTGCGAAATGCCGTGCCGACTTTCAATTGACGATGGATTTCGACGTGTTCGAGCACCGCCACATCCAGCAGGTTTTTCAGGCCGGTCTGGTAGTAGCTGTTGAGGTAGGCCATCTCCAGCACGTCATCGGAGTCATTGCCCCAGACATCGACGTTGCGCGCCAGGAAGATCCTGTCCTGGGTCAGGGTGCCGGTCTTGTCGGTGCACAACACGTCCATGGCGCCGAAGTTCTGGATCGCGTCGAGGCGTTTGACGATGACTTTTTTTCGCGACAGGAACACCGCGCCCTTGGCCAGGGTCGAGGTGACGATCATCGGCAGCATTTCCGGGGTCAGGCCCACGGCAATCGACAGCGCGAACAGCAGCGCTTCGGTCCAGTCGCCCTTGGTGAAACCGTTGATGAACAACACCAGCGGCGCCATCACGAACATGAAGCGGATCAACAGCCAGCTGACTTTGTTGACCCCGGTCTGGAACGAAGTCGGCGCCCGGTCGGTGGCGCCGACCCGCTGGGCCAAGGCACCGAAATAGGTGCTGTTACCGGTGGTGAGAATCACCGCCATGGCCGTGCCGGACACCACGTTGGTGCCCATGAACAGAATGTTGTCCAGGTCCAGGGGGTTGAGTGTGTCGCGGTCCTGTTGACGGGGAAACTTTTCCACCGGCATCGATTCACCGGTCATCGCCGCCTGGCTGACGAACAGGTCCTTGGCGCTGAGCACCCGGCAATCGGCGGGAATCATGTCACCGGCCGACAACACGATCAGATCGCCCGGCACCAGTAACCTGATCGGCAATTCGATGCGCTGCGCGCTGAGGTCTTCAAGGTCCCGGCGCATCACCGTGGCAGTGTTGCTGACCATGGCCTTGAGGGCATCGGCGGCCTGGTTGGATTTGGTTTCCTGCCAGAAGCGCAACAAGGTCGAGAGCACCACCATGGAGAAAATCACGATGGCGGCTTTCATGTCTTCGGTCAGCCACGAGATCACCGCCAGCAGGGTCAGCAGCAGGTTGAACGGGTTTTTGTAGCAGTGCCACAGGTGCGTCCACCAGGGCAGCGGTTGTTCGTGCTCGACTTCATTGAGGCCGAATTGCTCGCGCAGGGCATCGGCTTCAAGCTCGCTCAAGCCATCGGTGTGACTGCCCAGATTGTTGAGCAATTGCCCCGTGTCGCTACCGGCGGCGGCCACCAGGGTTTGCGCCAGGGTCGGTGGGACTTCACGGCTGACCGTGGTGTCGGTGAAGGTTTCCAGCAACGCCAGGCGACGGAAGTGCCGGGCGATGTGGCGGTTACGCAGGAAACCTGCGAAGAATTCCTTGAGGGTAAGTTTCATGGCTGGTGCCCCTTTGGTCAGCCGGGAAACCGTTCAGCAGGCAAGCCCACGCCTGTTCCGCCGGAACAACCGGCAAAGCAAGGCCTGGCGCGCCGGTCACGAATGACAGGCGTGTCGATAGGGCGGCGGCCACGACAGGAAAAGTCGAAACCACGCTCTGTTCAGCGTCGATGAGAGGGACGTCGGGACATGGCCAGGACTGGCCATGATCAGGATGCCGCTGCTCGCTTTTCGGCGAGACAACGGCACAGGAGACTGCGCGTTATCTTGCCGAGAAAATGCCGGTTACCGAGACCGGCCGACAACTGTCACTCGAACAAGTACCCACTGTGGGTCTCCGTAATGGATGAAAACGCGCGAAGCTTACGCCCCGATGTTTGGAGAGTAAACCCGTTACAAAAGTTTGCCGGGGGAAATGCGGGGTTCTTCAGGAAGGGTTCAGGAACCAATATTTGTGCAGTGGTTGAAGGCCCCTTCGCCGGCAAGCCGGCTCCTACAGTTGATGCGTAATCCCTTGTAGGAGCCGGCTTGCCGGCGAAGGCGTCATGACAGACGCAGCAAATCTCAACTGGCGGTGGCCAACAACACATCCACCACCGACCGACCATGCCCGCGATGCTTGCCATGTTCATACAGCGAAGCGGCAATCTCATCGGCGCGAATCGGCAGGATCGACAGCAAGGTATCGCTCAAGCCGTGGCTGGCCTGGCAGAAGCCCTGCATGTAGAGGCCGGCCTTGCAGCGCTCATCAGTGATCAGCCGGTAGTTGCGATCGACCTCGAAGTCGCCCAGGTACTCTTCCAGCGGAGCCAGCAGTTTGCGGTGCATCTGCCGCTCGTAACCGGTGGCCAGAACCACGGCGTCGTAGTGACGCACCGAGACTTCACCGGTGGCGTTGTTGTGCAGCACCAGTTCGATGCCGCGCTCGGTGGCTGTGGCTTTTGAGAGGGTGGTCAGGGTGTGGTAGGCATGGCGGGCGATGCCCGAGACTTTCTGCCGATAGAAAATGCCGTAGATGCGCTCGATCAGATCGATGTCCACCACCGAGTAGTTGGTGTTGTGGTACTCGTTCACCAGTCGCTCGCGCTCGCTGTCGGGTTGCTGGAACACCAGGTCGGTGAACTGCGGCGAGAACACTTCGTTGACGAAGGGGCTGTCGTCGGCCGGCTTCAGTGCCGAGCCGCGCAGGATCATGTCCACCTGCACCGACGGGAAGCGGTCGTTCAAATCGATGAAGGCCTCTGCCGCGCTCTGTCCGCCACCGATGATCGCGATGCTCATAGGCTGGTTGTCCACGCACGGCTGCTTGGCCATCTGCGCCAGGTACTGGGAATGGTGGAACACCCGGCCGTCATCCTTGAGCGCCTTGAACACCTCGGGAATGCGCGGCGTGCCACCGGCGCTGACCACCACCGAACGGGTGGTGCGCACCTGCCGATGCCCGGTCACATCGCGGGAAATCACCCGCAACGCCTCGACCTGATGGTTGTGCAGCACCGGTTCGATGGTCAGCACTTCTTCGCCGTAACGGCTTTGCGCAGTGAACTGCCCGGCGACCCAGCGCAGGTAGTCGTTGTACTCCATGCGGCACGGATAGAAGGTGCCCAGGTTGATGAAGTCCACCAGGCGCCCGTGGGCCTTGAGGTAATTGACGAACGAGTAAGGGCTGGTCGGATTGCGCAGGGTCACCAGGTCCTTGAGGAAGGAAATCTGCAACTCGCTCTGGGTCACCAGGGTGTTGCCGTGCCAGCGGTAGTCAGCCTGCTTGTCGAGGAACAGCACATCCAGGTCGCCCTGGCTCGCCCCGCGCTCTTGCAGCGCGATGGCCAGTGCCAGGTTCGACGGGCCGAATCCGACGCCGATCAGGTCGTGAACGAGGGGCGATGCAATTGCCTGTGTCATTTCCAGTGTCCTCTGGATGTTCCCCGCAAAAGCGCGGCATTGAACCTAAGTGACCTGACCGGCCTTGGGCCGCACAACAGGTCGTCTGTTGAGTAGGAACGAGGACAATGAAAAAAAATTTAACGAGGTTTGATGAATCCGCGGGATCAGTGGCCTTCCCACTGGCGCATCCGCACACGGCAATGCTTCATGGCATTGACGATGTGCTTTTCCACCAGTGCACGGGAGATACCCAGTTGCTCGGCGATCTGCGGATGGGACAGGCCCTCGATCTTGCGCAACAGAAAGCTCTCGCGGCACAGCCGTGGCAACTCCGCCAAGGCACGCTGGAGCATGTCCAGGCGCTGGCCGTGATCGAGGACCTTGTGCGGTGAAGGCGTGAAGTAGCGTTCTTCGCTGTCGAGCACGTCCAGCGGCTCGGCGCGACGCAAGGCGTTGCGGCGGTGGTCATCGATGACCAGGTTCAATGCAGTGCGATAAAGGAAGGCGCGGGGTTGCTCGATCGGCGCATCGCTGGTCCGTTCCAGCACGCGCAGATAAGCGTCATGAACCACATCTTCGGCCACCTGGCGGTTGCCCAGCCTGGCGTTCAGGAAACTCACCAGCTCGCGATAGTAGTTCTCCAACATGACTCCCGTCCGCACGTGGGGTGCGGTTTCATTCCTTGAGCCCTTTGTACAACCGCTGAAACAAGCAGTGGCACGATAGTGGCAGTTCGAGTCGCGTAATTTATAGTAATTCTCATATAGATTTAAAGTACTGCTTCAACTTGCCCGGCATTTAGTCACGAACCCTGTGTAGGAGCGAGCCTTGCTCGCGATGGACGTCAACGATAACGCTGGACGCCTGATACCCCGCGGTGCTTTCCAGTCCATCGCGAGCAAGCTCGCTCCTACAGGGGTTTGTGTTGCCGGCTAAATTCTGCGTCCGGTTCATCGTTTACAGGACAGCTCCCCGTCTCTGCCCGCCTGCGCCGCTGAACGACGGGCCGATTTCCTTTGGCCGGAACCCCGAATGAAACGTTCCCGACAAACCCGACGTGTCGTGTTTGCAGCACTCAGCCTGATCCCCGCAATCGCCGTCGCCGCCTGGCAGTTCATCCCCCCGGGCCGCGACCGGTTCGCCACCGTCCAGGTCAGCCGCGCCGACATCGAAAGCAGCGTCACGGCATTGGGCACCCTGCAACCGCGGCGCTATGTCGACGTCGGTGCCCAGGCTTCCGGGCAAATCCACAAGATCCACGTGGAAGTCGGCGACCTGGTCAAGGAAGGCCAGTTGCTGGTGGAAATCGACCCGTCCACGCAACAGGCCAAACTCGATGCCGGGCGGTTCTCCATCGAAAACCTCAAAGCGCAGCTGCAGGAACAACGGGCGCAACACGCACTGGCCCGGCAGAAATACCAGCGCCAACAGAACCTCGCCGCCGGCGGTGCCACCCGTGAAGAAGACGTGCAGACCGCCCAGGCCGAATTGCGCGTGACCCAGGCGCGCATCGACATGTTCCAGGCGCAGATCCGCCAGGCCGAAGCCAGCCTGCGTAGCGATCAGGCCGAGTTGGGCTACACGCGGATATATGCACCGATGGCAGGCACCGTGGTGGCACTGGATGCCCGGGTCGGCCAGACCCTCAACGCCCAGCAGCAGACGCCGCTGATCCTGCGCATCGCCAAACTGTCGCCGATGACCGTGTGGGCCGAGGTCTCGGAGGCCGACATCGGCGACGTCAAACCCGGCATGCACGCCTGGTTCACCACCCTGAGCGGCGGCACCCGGCGCTGGACCAGCACCGTGCGGCAAATCCTCCCCGTCCCGCCCAAGCCACTGGACCAGACCAGCCAGGGTGGCGGCAGCCCTGCCAGCACCAGCAAAAGCGGGAGTGCCCGCGTGGTGCTGTACACCGTGTTGCTGGACGTCGACAACGCCGACAACGCCTTGATGGCGGAAATGACCACCCAGGTATTTTTCGTCGCCAATCAGGCGCAGAACGTACTCACCGCGCCCATCGCCGCCCTGCAGGCCGGCGCGCAGGCAGACCTGCAGACGGCGCAAGTGGTCGCCGGCAATGGCCGCATCGAGCAGCGCAACGTGCGTACCGGTATCAGTGACCGCCTGCGGGTGCAGATCCTCGATGGCCTGCAGGAAGGCGATCACCTGTTGATCGGCCCGGTCGACGGGAGTGGCGGCTGAATGCAGACGCCCCTGATCGACCTGCACCATATCCGTAAAGCCTACGGCGGTGGCGACGCCCCTGAAGTTCACGTATTGCGCGGCATCGACCTGTCGATCCATGCCGGGGAGTTCGTGGCGATCGTCGGTGCTTCCGGTTCCGGCAAGTCGACGCTGATGAACATCCTCGGCTGCCTCGACCGCCCGACCTCGGGCGAATACCGCTTCGCCGGGGAGAACGTCGCGGCCCTGGACAGTGACGAACTGGCCTGGCTGCGTCGCGAAGCCTTCGGTTTCGTGTTCCAGGGCTACCACCTGATTGCGTCCGGTTCGGCCCAGGAAAACGTCGAGATGCCGGCCATCTACGCAGGCACGCCGGCCGCCGAACGCCACGCCCGCGCCGCCGCCCTGCTCGACCGCCTCGGTCTGGCTTCGCGCACTGGCAACCGTCCGCACCAACTCTCCGGCGGTCAGCAGCAACGGGTGTCGATTGCCCGCGCCCTGATGAACGGCGGCCACATCATCCTGGCCGACGAACCCACCGGCGCCCTCGACAGCCACAGCGGCGCCGAGGTCATGACCCTGCTCGACGAGCTGGCCAGCCAGGGTCACGTGGTCATCCTCATCACCCACGACCGCGAAGTGGCAGCCCGGGCCAAGCGCATCATCGAGATCCGCGACGGCCTGATCATCAGCGACAGCGCCGACGAAAATCCGACCGCGCAAAATTCCGCCACACCCGGTGCGCTACAAGCCGTCGACCTGCGCAAGCGCTTGAGTGAAGGCGCCGAAGCGACTGGCGCATGGAAAGGTGAATTGGTCGATGCCGTGCACGCGGCATGGCGGGTGATGTGGATCAACAGGTTTCGTACCGCACTGACCTTGCTCGGGATCATCATCGGCGTGGCCTCGGTGGTGGTGATGCTGGCCGTGGGCGAAGGCAGCAAGCGCCAGGTGATGGCGCAGATGGGCGCCTTCGGTTCCAACATCATTTACCTCAGCGGCTCGGCCCCCAACCCGCGTACGCCGATGGGCATCGTCACCCTCGATGAGGTCGCGGCGATTGCCAGCCTGCCCCAGGTGATGCGGATCATGCCGGTCAACGGCCAGGAAGCCGGGGTGCGCTTTGGCAACCTCGATCACCTGAGCTACGTCGGCGGCAACGACACCAACTTCCCGGCCATTTTCAACTGGCCGGTGGTCGAAGGCAGCTACTTCACCCACGCCGATGAGCAGAACGCCGCCGCCGTCGCGGTGATCGGGCACAAGGTGCGGACCAAATTGCTCAAGGACGTGGCCAACCCGATCGGCCAGTACATCCTGATCGAAAACGTACCCTTCCAGGTGGTCGGCGTGCTCGCGGAAAAAGGCGCCAGCTCCGGCGACTCCGACAGCGACGACCGCATCGCCATCCCCTACTCCGCCGCGAGCGTGCGCCTGTTCGGCAGCCACAATCCCGAGTACATCGCGATTGCCGCCGCCGACGCGCGCAAGGTCAAGGAGACAGAAAAAGCCATCGAGCAACTGATGCTGCGCCTGCACGGCGGCAAGCACGACTTCGAGCTGACCAACAACGCGGCGATGATCCAGGCCGAGGCACGCACGCAAAACACCCTGTCACTGATGCTCGGATCGATTGCGGCGATTTCGCTGCTGGTGGGCGGGATCGGCGTGATGAACATCATGCTCATGACCGTGCGCGAGCGTACCCGGGAGATCGGTATCCGCATGGCCACTGGTGCCCGCCAGCGCGACATCCTGCGCCAGTTCCTCACCGAAGCAGTGATGCTCTCGGTGGTGGGTGGCCTCACCGGAATTGCCCTGGCGCTGATCGTCGGTGGCGTGCTGATTTTCAGCGAAGTCGCTGTCGCCTTTTCCCTGATAGCGGTGCTGGGCGCCTTCGGCTGCGCCCTGGTCACCGGTGTTGTCTTCGGCTACATGCCGGCCCGCAAAGCAGCCCGACTCGACCCGGTCACGGCCCTTACCAGTGAATGATCGATTGATGAAGCCGCCACTCAGTGTGTTAACCCTGTGCCTGTTGCTCGCCGCCTGCGGCAGCCCGGCCCAGCGCCCCGACAGCGGCATCCAGCCGCCGACTGCCTGGCAATCGCCGCACACCGCAGGCGTGACCCATGACAACCGACAATGGTGGAACCGCTTCGGCAGCCCGCAACTGGGTCGCCTGATCGAACAGGCGCGGCTCGGCAGTTACGATTTGGCCGCGGCCATCGCGAGAGTGCGCCAGGCCCAGGCCGATACGGTGATTGCCGGCGGCTCACAACTGCCTGAGGTCAAGGCCGCGGCCAATGCCAACCGCCAGAAATTGCTGCGGGGCAGCGGCTACAGTCAGCTCGATGCCGACAGCGATAACGACGCCGTCGATTACTTCACTGCGAACCTGACTGCCAGCTACGAAATCGATTTCTGGGGTGGCCAACGGGCCAGCCGCGACAGTGCGCAATACAGTTTGCAAGCCAGCGAGTTCGACCAGGCCACCGTGGAGTTGACGTTGCTCAGCGCCGTGGCCAGCGGCTACGCGCAAGCCTTGTCATTGCAGGCGCAGAGCCGCATCGCCGGGTTGAACCTGGCCAATGCCCAGAGCGTGTTGAAACTGGTGCAGACCCGTTTCGATTCCGGCTCGGCCACCGCCCTTGAACTGGCGCAGCAAAAAAGCCTGGTGGCGGCGCAGCAACGCCAGTTACCACTGGTGCGGCAACAGGCCGAGGATGCGCGAATCAGCCTCGCCGCCCTGCTCGGCCGCCCGGCTCAGGCGCTGTCGTTGGGGCAGGAACGCTTCGATCAACTGACCTGGCCCGCCATCGACGCCGGGGTGCCCAGCCAGTTGCTCAGCCGCCGTCCGGACATTGCCCGGGTCGAGGCGCAACTGGCCGCCGCCCAGGCCGACGTCAGTGTCGCCCGGGCCGCAATGCTGCCGACCGTGACGCTCACCGCCGAAGTCGGCTCCGGTGCCGACCGGGTCGACGATATTCTGCGCAGTCCCTTCTACAACATCACTGCCGGTCTGCTCGCGCCGGTGTTCAATAACGGCCGCCTCGGCGCCCAGCGCGACAAGGCGACGGCGCGCCAGGAAGAACTGCTGCAGACCTATCGCGGCGCGATCATCAACGGCTTCGCCGACGTCGAAAAAGCCCTCAATAGCATTCGCGGACTTGATGAACAGCGCCAGTGGCAGAGTGAAGAACTGCGCCAGGCGCAGACTGCGTTCAACATCGCGCAAAGCCGTTATCAGGCCGGGGCCGAGGACTTGCTGACAGTGCTGGAAACCCAGCGCACGCTGTACGCGGCGCAGGATTTGAACGTGCAACTGCGGTTGTCGCGGATGCAGGCGAGTATTGCCCTGTACAAGGCGTTGGGTGGGGGGTGGCAGGTTTTGTAGTTGGGGGGGCTGCGAGGACGCCTTCGCTGGCAAGCCAGCTCCTACAATGGACCTGTGTATGCAGCCCCCTGTAGGAGCTGGCTTGCCAGCGATTGAACGATAACGCGGTATCAGGCCTGGCTCTGTTTAGCCTTCAAATGCCGCGCATACCAAGGCCGTTGCGGCACTTTGCGAAACAGCCCCGCCAGTTTTTTCTCGTCCTCGCCGAAGGTGATACGCAACGCCAGCTTCATGGTTTCCGGGTCCATTTCCACTGACTTGCCGGCCTGCAACCCCGGCGTGGTGCTGCAACCGTGGGTGGTCGGGCCGAGCCAGGGGTCATCGATCTCGACCCAGCGCCCCGGCGCAAACCATTGCACACCGTTGACCTGAAGCCGGCTGACCTGCCCCGGATGGAAGCGCTCGTGGGCGCGGAACCAGTCCTCCAGTCGGTCGTCGATCCAGCCGTGGAAATGCCAGAAAACCGGGTTCACATGGGAGGAAAACGGGTCGCCGAGGAAGTCGTTTTCCGCGGCGAACCAGCGTGCGGAAAAATCCGCCGGATCACGGGCAAACGGCACCGGCTGACCGTTCGACGGATCACGCGGCACCGAAGCCCAGCGCATGTGCAGCCAGTCGTGCAGGCCCAGTTCGACCTCCGAGCCGAACTGGCCGAGGGTCAGCGTCGACAGGTAGCGTGGATCACGGTAGCGCGATTCCCAGACCTGGAAATTGCTGTGATACGTCTCAGCGGTCTTGATGTCGCTGACCCACTGCGTGTACTCGTCATCGTCCTCGGCCAGCCAGGTCGGCGGCAGCGCGGTGCCGTCGTGGTTGTCGAAATAACGCGCGAAGCCGGGCCGGTCCCGCGCCAGCTCCGGCTGCGGCAACGGGAAATGCGTCCAGGAGGGCAAGTCCTGCATCGAACGTGCAGTGCCGAGCATGTGCCGGTGCATGAAGAAAAAGTCCACGCCCGAACCGTTGCGATCCTTACGCGCCCCTCGGGCGTCGCGCTCCCTGTCCCGTGGGCCGGGTTGCCAGCCGAGCCCGCGCAAGGCGCCGCGCTGGTCTTCGGACAGCTTGTGCCATTTGTCCCGGGAGGCATGCCAGAGCTGGTGGAACAAGCGGTGCTCGGGCGATACCAGCCAGGCCAGCAGGGTCGGATTGAGGCTGGTGCGCTCGCGGGCTTCAGGGAATACCCGTTTAACGGCAATGAGTCGATTGTCCTGGACAGGCAGCATCAGCGGCCGCTTCAGGTCCAGCACGCGCCCGCTGAGACTGCCGCTGCCGGCGTTGCCGAAACCGGCCCAGACCTCGTCCAGGGTCATCTCGAACGCGTACTCGCAGCAACCGCTGGCCCCCAGCAGTCGCCAGCCAAGTTGCTTCGGGTTGGCCCCGGACAGATCGCCCAGCACGCGGTAACGGGGCTCTTGCGTGGAGCGCAAACGCTCGGCGGTGTCGAGATAACCGCTGACACCGCGACCCTTGTGCCCGATATCGAGGAACACTTCCAGCCCCTCCAGCGGCAAGCCTTCAATGCCGGCGTCACGACCTTCGAAACGAATCTGCCAGACCCCGCGCAAGGTATCCGCCAAGCGCTGGCCGGCAACATCCGCCACGTCGAACGAGGCTTCGCCGGGGGTGATCGTCGGGTCCGGCCTGGTCAGTTCGCGATGCCCGTAATACACCGCCGGCACGGCGGCACCGGTCAGCGCCAGACCCGCGAGGAACCATCGTCGAGAAATCGTCATTGCCCTACCTGTGTCAGCCATGGAGCAGGCTTTATCCAAGCTAGAACGGTCAGTAGTGCTGAAAATTTAAGAGCTTCGCT
>NZ_AKJJ01000040.1:0-118067 GCF_000282395.1 Pseudomonas sp. GM55
GTACTGGCCTGGTTTGGTCTGCATGGCGTAAAACGCCGCTGGAGAACCACCTGGGGTTCGCCCGCCGTAACGGCTGCCCGGGTCTGAGGTCTCGATGAGCCTGCAACTGAGTTTCGCCGAAGCCAGCGCCATTGGTCCTCGCGAGGAAAACCAGGATGCCCTGCGCCTGGTCACGCCGGCTCCGGCGCTGGCAGCAAGCAAAGGTTATCTGTTCGCCATCGCCGACGGTGTCAGCCAGTGCGCCGATGGCGGCCTGGCTGCCCGTTCGACGTTGCAGGCCCTGGCGCTGGATTACTACGCCACGCCGGAAACCTGGAGCGTCGCACAGGCACTTGATCGTCTGTTGTTGGCGCAAAACCGCTGGCTGCAGGCCAATGGCGGCGGACAACCGCTGCTGACCACCCTCAGTGCGCTGGTCCTGCGCGGCCGGCGTTTTACCCTGGCCCATGTCGGCGATTGTCGGGTGTATCGCTGGCACGCCGATCGATTGCAGCGAATCAGCGAGGATCATGTCTGGGACCAGCCGGGCATGCAGCATGTGCTGAAACGGGCGCTGGGGCTCGATCAACATCTGGTGCTGGATTTTCTCGACGGTGAGTTGCGCCCCGAGGAAAGCTTCGTCCTGCTCAGCGACGGCATCTGGGCCGTCCTGGGCGATACCGCCATTGCGGCGATCCTGCGTGATCAACCGGACTTGAAAAGCGCTGCGCAAACCCTGGTCAATGCCGCACACCTGGCGGGCAGCCAGGACAATGCCAGCGCCTTGCTGGTGCGGGTCGATGCCCTCGGTGAAGCGAGTATTGGCGATGCGTTGATTCACTTGCAGCAATGGCCATTGCCGCCAGCCTTGAAACCGGGTCAGGCGTTCGAGGGCTGGCAGGTCGAGGGGATCGTTGCACAGAGCCAGCAATCACTGCTTTATCGCGTTCGCGACCATCAGCAACAACCCTGGCTGCTGAAAACGCTGCCAGGGCGCCTGCACGACGATCACCAGGCCGGGCAAGCGCTGCTGTCGGAAGAGTGGTTTCTCAAACGCGTGGCAGGTCGACATTTTCCTGAAGTCCATGCCGCCAGTCAGCGTCAGCATTTGTACTACGTGATGCGCGAATATTCGGGCGCTACCCTGGCCCAACGGTATGAGCAAAGCGGGCCGTTGCCGCTGCCCCAGTGGCAGGACATCGCCGAACGCTTGCTGCGAGCGGTTGGTCTGTTGCATCGACGGCAGATTCTGCATCGCGATATCAAACCGGAAAACCTGTTACTGGGGCAGGACGGTGAGTTGCGCCTGCTGGATTTCGGCCTCGCCTACTGCCCCGGTCTCTCGCAAGATCTGCCCTGGGCTCTGCCGGGCACACCCAGTTACATCGCACCGGAAGCCTTTCGCGGCGAAGCGCCGACGCCACAGCAGGACCTGTACGCCGTCGGTGTGACCTTGTATTTCCTGCTCACCGGGCACTATCCCTATGGCGAAATCGAAGCGTTCCAACGCCCCAGGTTTGGCCTCCCGGTCAACGCCAGCCGCTACCGGCCCGACCTGCCGGACTGGATCGCCCATAGCCTGGAGCGCGCCGTGGCAGCGGCCCCTGATCAACGCTTCGAAACGGCGGAAGAATGGTTACTGCTGATCGAACAGGGCGAACGCCGCAGTTTGAATGTGCGCCCCAAGCCGTTGCTGGAGCGCGAGCCACTGAAGGTCTGGCGGACATTGGCGCTGGTATCGCTGTTGCTCAACCTGGTGCTGCTGTTGATTGCGCTCCATTAGCGGGCAACGCGCCTTGAATCGGTGCATTCCCTCAGGTTTTTGCCCTTATGAACGGGAAAAAAGCCAATAAACACGGGACATGAGCGACTTGGCATAACCACTGCATTACCTCTTTCAACAGACATAAAGCGCAGGCTTCAACGACGAAGGCTGCACTTCCCGAGAGAACGGGACCAGGACAAAGGTGTCCTCGCCAGGTAACTGGCGGGACACCTTTTTTTGTTTGCGCAAAATTTGTCGAGCATGGCCTGAACCCTGATGAGGCAGGCCTGAGCTCCCCGGAGAACCTGATGAAAAAACTAAAACTGGTGATGATCGGCAACGGCATGGCCGGGGTCCGGACCCTGGAAGAACTGCTCAAACTGAGTACAGAGCTGTACGACATCACGGTCTTCGGCGCCGAACCGCACACCAACTACAACCGCATCTTGCTGTCGCCGGTGCTGGCGGGCGAACAGACCTTCGAAGAGATCGTGCTCAACGACCTGAGCTGGTACCTGGACAACAACATCAAACTGCTGCTCAACCGTAAAGTGGTGGAGATTGACCGGGTCAGGCGCCGGGTCATTGCCGAAGACGGCAGCGAAGCCGAATACGATCGCCTGTTGATCGCCACCGGCTCGACGCCTTTCATCCTGCCTATTCCCGGCAACACCCTTGAGGGTGTGATCGGCTACCGCGACATCGCCGACACCCAGGCCATGATCGACACCGCGAAAACCCACCGGCACGCCGTAGTGATCGGTGGCGGCCTGCTCGGCCTGGAGGCCGCCAACGGCCTGATGCTGCGGGGCATGCACGTCACCGTGGTGCACATCGGCGAGTGGTTGATGGAGCGGCAACTGGACAAGACCAGCGGCCAATTACTGCAAACAGCCCTTGAGTCTCGCGGCCTGCACTTTCGTCTGTGTGAGCAGACCCAGGCCTTGCACGACGCAGGCAACGGCCGGGTCGGTTCGGTGCAATTCAAGAACGGCGACATCATCCCCGCTGACCTGGTCGTGATGGCCGCCGGCATTCGCCCCAATACCGAACTGGCGGAAAAATCCGGCATTCCGTGCAACCGCGGGATTCTGGTCAACGACACCCTGCAAACCTACGACCCGCGGATCTATGCCATCGGTGAATGCGCCAGCCATCGCGGCATCGCCTATGGTTTGGTGGCGCCACTGTTCGAACAGGCCAAAGTCTGCGCCAACCACCTCGCGCAACTCGGTTTTGCCACCTACAAGGGTTCGGTGACCTCGACTAAACTGAAGGTCACCGGCATCGACCTGTTTTCCGCTGGCGACTTCATGGGTGGCGAAGGCACCGAGACCATTACCCTCTCGGACCCGATCGGCGGAGTCTACAAAAAACTGGTGATCAAGGATGACGTGCTGGTCGGCGCCTGCCTGTACGGCGATACGGCAGATGGCGGCTGGTATTTCCGGCAGATCCGTGAAAACCATGCCATCAGTGAGATCCGCGATCACTTGATGTTCGGTGAAAATGCGCTTGGCGACGTAGGACACCAGGGCCAGGACAAAGCCATGAGCATGGCCGACAACGCCGAAGTCTGCGGCTGCAACGGCGTGTGCAAAGGCACCATCGTCAAGGCGATCCAGGAGCACGGGCTGTTCAGTGTCGACGACGTCAAGAAACACACCAAGGCAGCCAGCTCCTGCGGTTCGTGCGCAGGTTTGGTGGAACAGATCCTGATCAACACCGTGGGCGGCGCCGCCGACGTCAAGCCGAAAAGCGAAAAAGCCATCTGCGGTTGCAGTGACCTCAACCACGGGCAGATCCGCCAGGCCATCCGCGAGCAGCACCTGCTGACCATCGCAGACACCATTAGCTACCTGAACTGGCGCACACCCAATGGCTGTGCCACCTGCCGGCCGGCACTCAATTACTACCTGATTTCCACCTGGCCGGGGGAAGCCAGGGACGATCCGCAATCGCGCCTGATCAACGAAAGGGCTCACGCCAACATTCAGAAAGACGGTACTTACTCTGTCGTCCCGCGTATGTGGGGTGGTGTGACCAATCCTTCGGAACTGCGGCGCATTGCCGACGTTGCCGACAAGTACAACGTGCCGATGGTCAAGGTCACCGGTGGCCAGCGCATCGACTTGCTGGGCATCCGCAAGCAGGACCTGCCGGGAGTATGGAAAGACCTGGACATGCCATCCGGCCACGCCTACGGCAAATCCATCCGCACGGTGAAAACCTGCGTCGGCAGTGAGTTCTGCCGCTTTGGCACCCAGAACTCCACACAGTTGGGTATCGAGCTGGAACATGACCTGTTCAACATGTGGTCACCGCACAAGGTGAAACTGGCTGTCTCCGGTTGCCCACGCAACTGCTCGGAAGCCGGCATCAAGGATGTAGGAATCATCGGCGTGGATTCCGGCTGGGAGATGTACATCGGTGGCAACGGCGGGATCAAGACCGAAGTCGCGGAATTCTTCGTCAAACTGAAAACCGCCGAAGAAGTCCGCGAATACAACGGTGCATTCCTCCAGCTCTATCGCGAAGAAGCCTTTTACCTCGAACGCACCGTGCACTACCTGCAGCGGGTCGGCATGGACCATATCAAGAAAGCCGTGCTTGAGGACCCGGAGCGTCGCAAGGCACTCAACGATCGCCTGCAATTCTCGCTGTCGTTCGAACAGGACCCGTGGAAGGAACGCCTGGAACAGCCACAGCTGAAAAAAGAATTCGACGTCATCCCCGTGAAAAACCTGGAGGTGCTGGCATGAACTGGCTGGATATCTGCGCACTGGATGAAATCAATACCCTTGGCTCGCGGATCGTCGCCGGCCCAAAGGGAGACATCGCGATTTTTCGTACCAGCGACGACGAAGTGTTCGCCCTTGACGATCGCTGCCCGCACAAGGGTGGCCCGCTGTCCCAAGGCCTGATCTACGGCAAACGGGTGGCCTGCCCGTTGCACAACTGGCAAATCGATCTGCAAAGCGGTGAAGCCCAGGCCCCGGACATCGGCTGCGCCCACCACCATCCCGCCCGGGTGGAAAATGGCCGGGTTCTGCTGTCCCTGCGGGATGCAGGCTGATGGACCGCCAGATCACCGCGTCCACCTGCTGTTACTGCGGGGTCGGCTGCGGGGTGCTGATCGAGCACGACGGCGAGCGCATCCTCGGCGTCAGCGGCGATCCGGCACACCCGGCCAATTTCGGCAAACTGTGCAGCAAGGGATCAACCCTGCATTTGACCGGCGACTTGACGGCAAGGGCGCTGTACCCGGAACTGCGCCTGGGCAAAGGCCTGGCGCGTAGCCGCACCGACTGGGATACCGCCCTCGATCACGCTGCCAGCGTATTTGCCGCAACCATTGCCGAACATGGCCCGGACAGTGTGGCGTTCTACATTTCCGGGCAACTGTTGACCGAGGACTACTACGCCTTCAACAAGCTGGCACGTGCCCTGGTGGGTACCAACAACATCGACAGCAATTCGCGGCTGTGCATGTCCTCGGCGGTGGTCGGCTACAAGCGCAGCCTGGGTGCCGACGCCCCGCCCTGCAGCTACGAAGACCTGGAGTTGAGCGATTGCGTGATGATCGTCGGCAGCAACATGGCCTACGCCCATCCGGTGCTGTTTCGTCGGCTGGAAGAAGCCAGATCCCGCCGGCCGCAAATGAAAGTCATCGTCATTGACCCACGTCGTACAGATACCTGCGATCTGGCTGACTTGCACCTGGCGATCTTGCCTGGCACCGATGTCGCCCTGTTCCATGGGATTTTGCATCTGCTGCTGTGGGAAGACTGGATCGATCGTGACTTCATCAAAGACCACACCGAGGGCCTGGCAGAGCTGAAAAGCCTGGTGCGTGACTACACGCCGCAAATGGTTTCGCAGCTCTGCGGAATCAGCGTCGGGCAATTGCAGCAATGTGCCGAGTGGATCGGCACATCTCCAAGCTTTCTGTCACTGTGGTGCATGGGGCTTAATCAGTCCACCGCCGGCAGCGCGAAAAACAGTGCGCTGATCAATCTGCACCTGGCCACCGGGCAGATTGGTCGTCCCGGCGCCGGACCTTTCTCCCTCACCGGTCAGCCAAATGCCATGGGCGGGCGGGAAACCGGCAGTTTGTCCAACCTGCTGCCCGGCCATCGTGATGCCGCCAATCCACAACACCGTGCGCAAGTGGCGTCTTACTGGGGCGTCGAGCAACTGCCGGAGAATCCCGGGCTCACGGCGATCGAGCTGTTCGAGCAAGTGCGCAGCGGCAAGATCAAGGCATTGTGGATCGCCTGCACCAACCCCGCGCAATCCATGCCGGACCAGACGGCCGTGCGCGCAGCCTTGCAAACCTGCCCGTTCGTGGTGTTGCAGGAAGCCTTTGGTACCACTGAAACCGCGAAGTTTGCCGACCTTCTGCTGCCCGCCGCCAGTTGGGGGGAAAAGGAAGGTTGCGTGACCAACTCCGAACGGCGCATTTCCCACGTACGCCAGGCAATCGCCGCACCGGGTGAGGCACGGCCGGACTGGGCGATCACCGTGGATTTCGCACAGCGCCTGGAAAAATACCTGCGTCCTGGTCAAACCAGCCTGTTTGCGTTTGATAACCCCGCTCAAGTCTTCGATGAATACAAACAACTGACTCGCGAACGCGATCTGGACCTGTCCGGTATCAGCCATGCGCTGATCGATCGTCTCGGCCCGCAGCAGTGGCCCTTTCCTTCGGGTGCCGTCGAGGGCACGGCACGGCTGTATATCGACGGGGTATTTGCCACGGCCAACGGGCGCGCACAGTTCGTGGCCGATCCGTATCGTGCCGCCAAAGAGCAACGCGATGCACGCTTCCCGCTGACCCTGATCACCGGCCGCCTGCGCGATCAATGGCACGGCATGAGCCGCACCGGCACCGCCGCACAGTTGTTCGGCCATGTCGGCGAAGCGCAGGTGAGCCTGCACCCGGACGAGTTGCGCCGCCATCGCTTGCAGCCTGGGGATCTGGTCAGCCTGAAAAGCCGGCGCGGTGCGGTCATCGTTGCGGTTGCCAGCGATGACAGCGTGCGTCCGGGCCAGGCTTTTTTACCCATGCACTGGGGTGACCGCTTCCTCAAGGGTGGGGTGAACAGCCTCACCTTGTCCGCATTCGATCCCCTGTCGAAACAGCCCGAACTCAAACACAGCGGTGTTCGCCTGGATCCGGTGGATTTGCCCTGGAAACTGTTCGCATTGATCGAGGGAGATGTTCAACGACATTTTGAGACGCTACGACCACTCTTTGAGGCGTTTTCCTACGTCAGCCTCAGCCTGGTGGGGCGTGAGCGCCCTGCTCTGCTCGCACGGGTCGCCAATGCTTCAGCGCCTTCGGCAGAGTTGCTAAGCGAAATCGATAGAAGCCTGGGACTCAATGACGGCCCCGTGCTGGCTTACGACGACCCTCGACGGGCCATTGGCAAGCGCGTGCGAATCGAAAATGGCCGGATCACCTCCATTCGACTGGCCGGTGAAACCCTGGCCCAACACTGGTTGCAGGGGCTGTGGCTCGAAGGCCGCGCAGACGAGCAATTGCGGCGCTGGTTGCTGGCGCCGCTGAGCGCGCCACCAGGCAACCTCGACGCGCCTGTCGACGCGAACAAAACCCTGTGCAACTGCAAGAACGTCAGCCAGAACGCGATCTGCGCCGGCATCGACCGTGGCCTGGACTTACAGGAACTGAAGCAGGAACTGGGTTGCGGCACGCAATGCGGGTCCTGTGTTCCGGAAATCAAACGCCTGCTGGCTGCCAAGGCGCGGCCAATCACCGTCATCTCGTGAGGAAAACACTATGAGCGCAAAAGTCTGGCTGGTGGGTGCGGGCCCGGGGGATCCGGAATTGCTCACGTTGAAAGCGGTTCGTGCCTTGCGCGAGGCTGACGTGGTGCTGATCGATGATCTGGTCAATGTCGCGATACTTGAGCACTGCCCTCGGGCGCGGATCATCCCGGTGGGCAAGCGCGGCGGCTGCCGCTCCACCCCGCAAGCGTTCATCCATCGCCTGATGCTTCGTTATGCCCGGCAGGGTAAATGCGTGGCGCGGCTAAAGGGCGGCGATCCGTGCATTTTCGGCCGCGGCGGTGAAGAGGCGCAGTGGTTGCGTGAGCGTGGGATCGAAGCCGAGTTGGTCAACGGCATCACTGCCGGGCTGGCGGGGGCAACGCAATGCGATATTCCGCTGACCTTGCGCGGTGTGGCCCGCGGCGTGACGCTGGTCACCGCACACACCCAGGACGACAGCCAATTGAACTGGCAGGCGCTGGCCCAAGGCGGAACGACCCTGGTGATTTACATGGGAGTGGCCAAGCTCGGTGAAATCCGTGAGCAATTATTGGCCGGCGGCATGGCGGCGGATATGCCCGTGGCCATGATTGAAAACGCGTCCTTGCCCCATCAGCGGGAATGCCGGAGCACCCTCACCGCGATGGAAGACGCTGCCTGCAGATTCCAGCTGAAAAGCCCTGCCATCCTGGTGATCGGCGCAGTCGCAGCCAACGCCATCCCCTCCTGCGGGAGCGAGCCTGCTCGCGAAGAGGCTCTATTCGTCCACATCAATGCTGGACTTCAACGCGCCTGACGCGTCCCTCCTCAGCAAATCGCAGACAAAGAAAAGCCCGGCCTGAGCCGGGCTTTTCTCAGAGCTGCGAGCTAATTACTTAGCTTGAGCTTCAACCTGCGCTTCTACGCGACGGTTAACAGCGCGACCAGCTTCAGTTTTGTTGTCAGCAACTGGGCGGGATTCGCCGTAGCCAACGGACTGAACGCGGGACGACTCAACACCGTACTGGTTGGTCAGAACTTGCTTAACGGCGTTTGCACGACGCTCGGACAGTTTCTGGTTGTAAGCGTCAGGACCGACGTTGTCAGTGTGACCTTCAACAGTAGTGGTGGTCGATGGGTACTGCTTCATGAAGTCAGCCAGGTTCTTGATGTCGCCGTAGCTGTTTGGCTTAACTGCCGCCTTGTCGAAGTCGAACTTCACGTCCAGCTCTACACGAACGACTTCAGCAACAGCTGGGCAGCCATCAGCGTCAACAGTTACGTTGGCTGGGGTGTCCGGGCACTTGTCGACGTTGTCGCAAACGCCATCGTTGTCGCTGTCGGAGCAGACTTCTGGAGCTGGAACCGGAGCAGCAGCAGGCTTGTTGCCGCCACCGAAGTTCACACCCAGACCTACGGACGGGATGTAGTCCCAACGGCCGTTGTCCAGTTTGTAGTCAGCTTCTACGCCAGCACGAGCGTAGACGTTTTCGAGGAAGTAGTACTTCAGGCCAGCGCCAGCAGTCAGGAAAGTCGACTGGTCACGACCGGTGTGGCCGTCAGCGGCTACGTTGGTCATGCTGCCGTGCTTGACACCACCTTGAACGTAAGGACGCAGAGCGTCGCCAGCGTTGTTGAAGTGGTACTGAGCGTTCAGACCGAACTGGTCGCCTTCGATTTTCTGATTACCAGTACCGTTGTTCGAACGGGTGTGGTCGTCATTGTTGTAGGTCAAGTTCAACGATACGTCGTCGGTCAAGAAGTAACCGATGGAGGCGCCAGGAGTGTAGCCGTCTTCAACGTTGTTAACGCTGTCGTTGTACTTCTTCCCGTAGTTGAGCTCGCCTTCAACTGCGCCTTGGCCTTGTGCCAATGCGCCGAACGAAGTAGCGGCAATAAGAGTACCAATGGCCAAGCCCAAGGTGTTTTTCAGTTTCATCCGTTAAATCCCCATCTGGTGATTGTGAAGCAGTCCCGCAAACCGGGGGACAACTCGGCGGCAAGTCTAACAGAACTTGCCTGCACGTAAGAGATATTTGCGCTGAACTAAGTTTCAGCAATGCCTGCAAATTTCTCACGCAATTTATCTAGAGCGCGCTTGTACCGCATTTTTGTTGCACTCAAACCCATATGCATGATGTCTGCGATCTCCTGAAACTCCAGCTCTGCGACAAAACGTAGCACCAGAATTTCGCGGTCAATCGGATTCACATACACCAGCCAGCGATCAAGTCCACCTTTTTCCTCAGGTTTCGGCGCCTTTTCTTCGGACGCTTCCTCGAGGGGGTCAAGACTCAATGCGTCCATCAAGCGACGCTTTCGCCGTTCCTTCCGATACTGTGTGATGCACTCGTTGTACGTGATGCTATATAGCCATGTCTTGAACTTCGATTTACCTTCGAAGTTCTTCAGGCCATACAGCACCTTCAACATGACCTCCTGACAGACATCGTCTGCATCGCGATCGTTCCCGAGATATCGTGCACACACATTAAATAATGTTCGCTGGTAACGCCGCATCAGTTCTTCATAGGCGCGCGTTACGTGAAACAGCTCGGTATGCGAGCGCGCGACCAACTCCTCATCAGAGAGCTCGCGGGGGTCGTAGCGCATGGATAACGATTGGGCTTTATTCAAAACAAGTCGGGCCGACAGTCAGGTCAATGTCCGCCGCAGCCAGCATCAGCGGGCATTTTGCGGCGGCATACATTAGCAGGGTTTGCCGGGTTAGCGGCTACTCACATGCTGCTCAAGGAGGATCCGATTGGAAAGAGAGACTAGCTCACCCTCATCGGTCAGCAATGTGGTTTTAACCGTGCCGATCTCTTCGATCTGGCCTTCGACCTCGCCAACACGCACTTGTTGCCCAACCTGGTACAGCTCACGCACGTAGATTCCCGCAAGAATCTGGCCGGCAATTTCCCGGCTTCCCAACCCCATGGCCAGCGCTACCGCCAGACCAACGGTTATCAACACGATCACGATCACATGGTTCAGCAGGTCGGTCTTGACTTCCAACTGGCTGATCGCAACCGAAATACTGATGATGATCACCAAGCCCTGGGCAATTCGTCCAAGCCCTGCAGCATAGTCCAGGCCCACGCCTTCTGCCGCTCCACGCACCAGTCCGTTGGCCAGTTGCGCCAGCAAAACGCCTACCAGCAACACCAGCGCCGCGCCGAAAACCTTCGGTACATACAACGCAAGCATATCCAGCGTAGCTGAAACCCGTTCAAGTCCAAGAGATTCTGCGGCAGAAACCAGAAAAATAAGCAGAACGAACCAATAGACGATCTTGCCGATCAAGGTCGAAATGGGAACCTGCAATCCGGCGCGGGACAGCAGCTTGGTCAGGCCGGTGCCACCCATCAAACGGTCAAGGCCCACTTTGGCGAGCAATTTGGAAAGCAGGGTGTCCAGCAGTTTGGCCACGACAAAACCCAACAGCAGCACGACCAGTGCGCCGAACAGGTTCGGAATGAAGTTCGCAACCTTGGTCCACAACGCAGTCATTGCAGTGACGAGGCTCTGGGTCCAGAGATCAAGTTCCATATTCAATCAGCCTTATCAGCAGTGCGAGCGGTAGGTTTACGTAGACGGGACACTGGCGCGACATGGGCCGAGCCGTTGTTCAGGGCGATCATCAGCGCGGGCAACCAGCGCCCCAGCAGGCTGAACAGATCGCCGGCACCGACCTGGCGGTTGGCAGTTTTCAGTACTCGCCCAAGGCACGCATCGTCGTCCCGGGTGGACGGTGAGGCGTTGAGCATGTCGCGCAAAGACTGTTCAAACGGATCGTGCATACGCACCTCTCGTGATGTCTGTGGAAGACGCGGTGAGTTTTGCTCGGGTCACATGGTTTCCCTCAGACCCAGCGCAAACGTCGAAACAACCACCACTGCCCCAGCGCCACCGAGACCATCATCAGGCAGGCGATCAGAAAGCCATAAGGGCTGGCAGAGAATGGAATTCCACCGACGTTGATCCCCAAAAGCCCGGTCAGAAAACTCATCGGCAAAAAAATCCCGGTGATGACGCCAAAGCGATACATCGTGCGATTCATGCGCACGCTCAACCGACGGTCTTCCGCTTCCAGAACCAGCCCCACACGCTCCCGGGTCAATTCCAGCTCTTCGAGGTAGCGGGTCAGGCTGTTGTTCAATTCGTTCCAGTAATCACCATCGTCCTCGACGAACCAAGGCAACTTGATCCGGGTCAACTGCCCGAAAATATCCCGCTGCGGAGCGAGAAAACGCTTCAACGCGGCGGCCCTGCGACGGATCTGCAATACAGCGCCATGTTCCGGCGCATACCGTTCGTCGGAATCCAGCTTTTCTTCTTCCTCATCGACCACTTCCGAGAGACAGCTGACCAGATCCTGCACCTTGTTGGTGAGGTACTGCGCCATGTACAGGATGAGTTCGGAGGCTGTTTTCGGCCCTTTGCCGTCGGCCAGTTGCACCAGCAGTTCTTCAGTGGCGCGCAATGGACGCAAACGCAGGGAAATGACACGCTGGGCAGAGCCGAAGATCCGCACCGACACCATGTCTTCCGGCTCGGCACCGGGGTTCAGGTTGACCCCGCGCAAAAATAGCAGCAGTTCGCTGTCGGAAAGCTGTAAAAGTCGCGGTCGGGTGTTTTCTTCGAGTAACAGGTCACAGCTGAATTCGCTCAGACCACTGGATTTGCGTAGCCAGGTCCGGGTTTGCGGATGACTGCGATCCCAGTGCAGCCACAGGCTTTCATGCGCCTGCAGCTGCAAGTCATCAAGTTCAGTCCGGGCAATCGAACGCGCGCCGCCTCTACCGTCCAGCACCAGGGCATGTACCAGCCCCCATTGCGCGTTTTCTTCCTCGAACATCCGCACTCCTCTGATCTGCAACCGCTTTTATTCAGGCATTTTCAGCGGGCTGGGCGAGATGATCACGCCGTTGTTGTCCGCATAGATGTAATGGCCCGGATGGAAGGTCACGCCAGCGAAGGTCACGGCAACGTTGAGATCACCGATACCGCGCTTGTCGGTTTTCATTGGGTGGCTGGCCAGCGCCTGAACCCCCAGGTCGGTTTGCGCGATGACGTCGACGTCACGGATGCAACCGTAGATCACCAGGCCTTCCCAGCCATTATTGGCCGCTTTCTCGGCGAGCATGTCGCCCAGCAGCGCACGGCGCAGGGAGCCCCCGCCATCGACCACCAGGACCTTGCCATTGCCCTTGAGCTCGACTTGCTCCTTGACCAGCGAGTTGTCTTCGAAGCACTTGATGGTCACGATTTCGCCACCGAAGGAATCACGGCCGCCGAAATTGCTGAACATCGGTTCCAGCACCTGCACCAGTTCCGGATAGGCATCGCACAGGTCAGGCGTGAGGTAATGGATCATCGAGAAACTCCTGTAAAGAGGAAGACAGCACGAACATCAGTGATGGCTCAGTCACGGAAAGTGACCAGAACAGCTCAATGCGTCATATCTTAGCCGCAAGCCGACCAGAGCGAAATGCCCTTGTTAGAGCATCAGGCTCAAACCGCCGCGGCCAAATCCCCCTGCTCTCCCAACAACGGCGTCTGCTGGTCCGCCAGCCAGCGGGCCACCAAAGGCCAGACTTCAGCCTGGGCAGGCTTGCTGACAAGCATTTCAACATGGCCGAAATTATCGGCAAAACCCTGGTCACGACCCAGATTGATAAATTGCTTGTGCTCGGAACCGAACTGCTCGAACAGTTTGCGACAAGCCCACGCAGGATCCTGATGATCACCCGCAGCAGACACGGCGAGCACCGGCAACTTGACCTCGGCCAAACCGTCCCACCAGTTTTTATCGGCATCGCCAAAGCGCCCGAACAGACCGTACCAACGCATGCTTTCCAGGGCCAGGCCGATGGGCTCGTCCTCCGGACCGCGCTTGAGCCTTGATCCGGACAACTGGGCAAAGCGCTTGAGAATGAAGCGACCGCTCCACTCCACCGGCGGAATCTTCAATGGCCAGTAGGTGCGACTGACCTGCGCGCCAAAAAACGCCGCCGAAGCTACGACCGGCTCACCGATGTACTCGCCGCCCAGCGCCGCTGCCAGTGTAATACCGCCCAGCGAGTGACCGATCCAGTGCGGGACCTGCCCGCTCTGTTCGCGTACGAACGCGCCAATGGCCGGCAGGTCATAGCGAGCGTAGTCGGCGACACGGTTCTTACGGTAGTCGTGGTTGCGCCGGGACAGGCCGTGACCGCGCATTTCCGGAATCCAGACGTCGAACCCCAATCGGGTCAGATAAGCGCCCAACCCCAGGCCCTTGGGAGAAAACCAGAACCGGCGATTGGAAAAGCTGCCGTGCAGCAGGATCACCGGCACGCCGCGGGAAGATGGCTCATCGGCCATGCCGAGACGCGTCACAGCCAGCTCGACGGTGAAGTCGGGGCTGTTGCCGGGCTTCAATCGATACACATCTTCGCTCAGATCACCGCGCCGTTCGGCACTGATCAGGGCGACAGGAAATAGGTTGCTGCTGCTTTGCATAATCTCTTGCACAAAAAAGGGCGGCATCCTACAGGAGCCCGCCCTACTTGAATCTCAAAAAGACCGCTCCCCGTAGGAGCGAGCCCTGCTCGCGGAGAACTTCAGGACACCACGTTTATCCAGGATAAACGCGTTATCGTTGACGTCCATCGCGAGCAAGCTCGCTCCTACGGAGAGAGCGGCCCGTTTTCACACGATCAAGCCGAAGCCTGACCCTCAGCCAGGAAGAACCAGGTTTCCAGTACGGAGTCCGGGTTCAACGAAACGCTCTCGATACCTTGCTCCATCAGCCATTTTGCCAGATCAGGGTGGTCCGAAGGGCCCTGACCGCAGATGCCGATGTATTTGCCGGCCTTGTTGCACGCGGCAATGGCATTGGCCAGCAGCTTCTTGACCGCCGGATTACGCTCATCGAACAGGTGGGCAATGATCCCGGAGTCACGGTCCAGGCCCAGGGTCAGTTGGGTCAGGTCGTTGGAGCCAATGGAGAAACCGTCGAAGAATTCGAGGAACTCTTCCGCCAGGATCGCATTGGACGGCAGTTCGCACATCATGATCACGCGCAGACCGTTCTGGCCACGGGCCAGGCCGTTTTCCGCCAGCAGATCGACCACCTGGCTCGCTTCGCCCAGGGTACGGACGAACGGCACCATGATTTCGACGTTGGTCAGGCCCATCTCGTTGCGCACACGCTTCAGCGCGCGGCACTCGAGTTCGAAGCAGTCGCGGAACGATTCGCTGATGTAACGCGACGCACCGCGGAAGCCCAGCATCGGGTTCTCTTCTTCCGGCTCGTACAGCTTGCCGCCGATCAGGTTGGCGTATTCGTTGGACTTGAAGTCCGACAGGCGCACGATGACTTTCTTCGGCCAGAACGCAGCCGCCAGGGTGCTGATGCCTTCGACCAGTTTCTCGACATAGAAACCCACCGGATCGTTGTAGCCGGCGATGCGCTTGTCGACGCTTTCCTTGATGTCCAGCGGCAGGCCGTCGTAGTTCAGCAGTGCCTTGGGATGCACGCCGATCATGCGGTTGATGATGAACTCCAGGCGGGCCAGGCCCACACCGGCGTTCGGCAGCTGCGCGAAGTCGAAGGCGCGGTCCGGGTTGCCGACGTTCATCATGATCTTGAACGGCAGCTCCGGCATGGCGTCCACGGAGTTCTTCTTGATGTCGAAGCCCAGTTCGCCTTCGAAGATGAAACCGGTGTCGCCTTCAGCACAGGAAACGGTCACGCCTTGGCCGTCTTTCAGCAGCTGGGTGGCGTTGCCGCAACCGACTACAGCCGGGATACCCAGCTCACGGGCGATGATCGCCGCGTGGCAGGTACGGCCACCACGGTTGGTGACGATGGCGCTGGCGCGCTTCATGACCGGTTCCCAGTCCGGGTCGGTCATGTCGGACACCAGTACGTCGCCTGGCTGGACCTTGTCCATCTCGGACACGTCCTTGATGATGCGCACCTTGCCGGCGCCGATACGCTGGCCGATGGCGCGACCTTCCACCAGCACGGTGCCGGTTTCTTTCAACAGGTAACGTTCCATGACGTTGGCCTGGGTGCGGCTCTTCACGGTTTCCGGACGGGCCTGCACGATGTACAGCTTGCCGTCGTCACCGTCCTTGGCCCACTCGATGTCCATCGGGCACTGGTAGTGCTTCTCGATGATCATCGCCTGCTTGGCCAGTTCGCTGACTTCGGCGTCGGTCAGGCAGAAACGTGCGCGCTCGGCCTTGTCCACGTCGACGGTCTTGACCGAACGACCGGCCTTGGCCTCGTCGCCGTAGATCATCTTGATGGCCTTGCTGCCCAGGTTGCGGCGCAGGATCGCCGGGCGACCGGCGGCCAGCGTGCCTTTATGGACGTAGAATTCATCCGGGTTCACCGCGCCTTGTACGACGGTCTCACCCAGGCCGTAGGCGCCGGTGATGAACACCACGTCACGGAAACCCGATTCGGTATCGAGGGTGAACATCACGCCGGCGGTGCCGGTTTCGGAGCGGACCATGCGCTGTACGCCGGCCGACAGGGCTACCAACTTGTGGTCGAAGCCCTGGTGCACGCGATAGGAAATCGCGCGATCGTTGAAAAGGGAGGCGAACACTTCTTTGGCGGCGCGAATGACGTTTTCGACACCGCGGATGTTCAGGAAGGTTTCCTGCTGACCGGCGAAGGATGCGTCCGGCAGGTCTTCGGCGGTAGCGGAAGAACGCACGGCCACGGCCACGTCAGGGTTGCCGGCGGACAGCGCGGCGAACGCGGTGCGGATTTCGGTATTCAGTTTTTCAGGGAACTCGGCTTCCATGATCCATTGACGGATCTGGGCACCGGTCTTGGCCAGGGCATTCACGTCGTCGACGTCCAAGGCATCGAGGGCATCGTGAATCTGCTGATTCAAGCCGCTCAGTTCCAGGAAATCACGATAAGCCTGAGCGGTCGTGGCGAAGCCACCGGGCACCGAAACACCGGCACCTGCCAGGTTGCTGATCATCTCGCCCAGGGATGCGTTCTTGCCCCCCACATGCTCAACATCGTGTTTGCCGAGCTTATCGAGGGAAACTACGTACTCTACCAAGGTGATCTCTCCACTAACTGTGTTGGAAAAGCTCAGAAACCGGCTGCTCTATGGAGCGTTTGCCAGCTATATGGCCTGGACCTGGAAAATAAGTGAGAATGCGGGCCATTGGCGGCCGGCAAATCGCGCCTATCATATCCAAGAATGTTCATTAGCTTAAGGCCCAAGGTGCAAATGAAACGATCTGCTTTCTTTATCTCCGATGGTACCGGCATTACCGCCGAAACCCTGGGTCAAAGCCTTCTGGCGCAGTTCGAAAACATTACCTTCAGCAAAGTCACGCGGCCGTATATCGACAACGTGGACAAAGCGCGGGCCATGGTACAACAAATCAACAAAGCCGCCGAAACCGACGGCTTCCGTCCGATCATCTTCGACACCATCGTCAATCAGGACATTCGTGAGATTCTCGCAACCTCGAATGGTTTCATGATCGACATTTTCTCGACCTTCCTGGCGCCGCTTGAACAGGAACTGACCGAGCATTCTTCCTACACCGTCGGCAAATCCCACTCCATCGGTTCCAACACCAATTACATGGAGCGGATCGAGGCTGTGAACTTCGCCCTCGACAACGACGACGGCGCCCGCACGCACTATTACGACAAGGCCGACCTGATACTAGTGGGCGTGTCGCGTTGTGGTAAGACACCGACGTGTCTGTACATGGCGATGCAATTCGGCATCCGCGCAGCCAACTATCCGTTGACCGAAGACGACATGGAACGCCTGCAACTGCCGTCAGCCCTGCGCGCTCACCAACACAAGCTGTTCGGCCTGACCATCGACCCGGACCGCCTCACCGCCATTCGCAACGAACGCAAACCCAACAGCCGCTATTCAAGCTACGCCCAGTGCGAGTTCGAAGTGCGCGAGGTGGAAAACCTGTTCCGCCGCGAGAACATTCCGAACATCAACTCCACGCATTTTTCCGTTGAAGAAATCTCCGCGAAAATCCTGGTGGAGAAAGGCGTCGAGCGGCGGTTCAAATAGAGCCAGCAGCTGCGAACTCAAGCCAACGCTGGTGTTGGTTCGCAGCTACCAGGCTACTTCAGCCGTTTAAGCAGTTCATTGGCGACTTCCATTGTCGATTCAGGGTTCTGTCCGGTAATCAGCTCACGGTCGACCACCATATTTGAACTCCATGGCAGCAGGTTGGACCGATAGCGCCCTCCCGCCTGCTCGAGTGCCGTCTGGGGCATGTATTTCATTTCTCCCCCTTGAAGTCGGCCGTTACGCTGCGCCCACTTTTCCTCCGTGTTGCTCATGACCGTCATGTTGTAGCCGGCATATATCCAGCCGGCACCCGGATCGGCACGACCTGTCGACTCCAGTGCGCGAGCAAAGCCCACCGGGTCCGGCAAGGTGGACAGCAGCGCAGCGGGACCGTGACACACCATTGCCGTGGGCTTGCCCCGTTCGTTGAAGTTCGCCAGAAGCCTGCCCATCAACGGGCTCTCGGTAAGATCCTGCATGGGTGCCCGGCCACCGGGCACATACAACGCATCGAACTGCTGATAACCCATCTGCTCGGCACGGGTCAGGCTGATCACCGGTGACTCATCGGCAGACGTGAGCTTGAGCGTTTCCAGCAAGGTTTTGTGCGCGTTGAAATCCGCCTCGTCATTACCGAAGTAGGACTTGTTCAGAGAGCCCTGATCCAGCATCGGTGCACGTCCCAGGGGCGTGGCGAAAGTCACCTTGTGATTGGCATCGAGCAGCATTTTCACAGGCTGCATGAGCTCGTTGAAATAAAAGCCGGTCTGCACGGACTTACCGTCCTTCAGGTCGAGCCTTTCGGCATCCGACAGTACGACCAGCACATGGGCGGCCAGGGCGGTCTGACTGGTAGCCCAAATCCCTGCGCTCAGCATCAGCGTCATCAGTTTTTTCATATCGTCTCCAAAGGTTTCCACAGGCGCTTAAGGCCTGAAGCCCGTAGAAATTATTGCTACCTTGATCGCCGATAAACCCGTCTGGAAGACAATCTCTTTGGCCCCTGGAAGTAAAAATGGAACGTCGATTCGATCACCTGGCCGATGTCGAAACATTCATCACCGTCGTCGACAAGGGTACGTTGAGCGCCGCCGCCGTCGCCCTGGTCACCACCCCATCAGTGATCAGCCGAGCCATCAAACGCCTGGAAAAAAAGGTCGGGGTACAGTTGCTCAGGCTCACCACGCGCCGGCTGTGCCTGACCGAGGCAGGACGCCTGTACCTGGATCAGATGCGTAACGCTTTCGGCATGATTGCGGACGTGGAAAACACTCTGCAAAGCCAAAGGGAACAACCCGGCGGTCTGCTGCGTATCAGCGCGCCCTCCACCTATGGTCATTACCGGTTGCCGGCACTGCTGGCAGCCTTCAACCGCCACTACCCGCAGGTCCGGATCGAACTGAGCATCTGCAACCGCAATGTCGACCTGGTGGCTGAAAACTTCGACCTGGCCATTCGCATGGGCGCCCTACCCGACAGCCGGATGATCGGGCGCAAGCTCGAAGATGCACGCCTGTGCCTGGTCGCCGCTCCCCTATACCTGCAACGAGCCGGTGTGCCGCGCAACCTCGCCGACTTGAAAAGCCATGCGTGCCTGACCTTTGTCATCCCCGGCACAGGCAGAATCAGACCCTGGCAACTGGTGGAAGATGGGCAGTCCGTTGACTGGATACCGACGGCAACGGTGCAAGTCTCGGAGGACGTCCTGGGTATCGTTTCCCTGGCCGAACAAGGCCTGGGCATTTGTCAGTCCTATGATTTCATCGTCCGCGAACGCATCCGGCAGGGGCACCTGGTGGAGTTGCTCGAACAATCGAGCGGACGGACACGATCCTTTTCAATGGTCTACCCCCACCATCGGCTTTTATCCTCTGCCGCTCGCGCACTGATCGATTTCCTGACCGGACAGGACCGCCGGTGAATCGAAGGCACTCAAAGGCGCATCGCGCAATCGCGCTGCCGCCTCAGATCACGAACAAGTCCACAAACCGGTTCACCGGCGTCGCTTCAAGCGCTACCTGATCCTTGCACAACTGAAAAATCTGCGCGCACCGCTGCGCCGTGAAACGCGTCGCCAGGTTTGCCTTGAACTTGTCCTCCAGCATCGGAATACCCTCAGCGCGGCGCCGACGATGCCCGATCGGGTACTCCACTGCCACCTTCCCCGTGCTGGACCCATCCTTGAAAAAAACCTGCAGCGCATTGGCGATGGAGCGCTTGTCGGCTTCCAGATATTCACGGGTGTAGCGAGGCTCTTCGACGATGACCATCTTGTCGCGCAGCACGTCGATGATCGGATGCGCCTTGTGGAAGTCATCCTCATAGTGCTCGGCCACCAGATTGCCGAAGGCCAGCGGCACGGCGGTCATGTACTGGATGCAATGATCGCGGTCGGCGGCATTGGCCAGTTGACCGACCTTGGAAATGATGCGGATCGCCGATTCGTGGGTGGTGATGACGATCCTGTCGATTTCGTGCAACCGATTACGCACTTGCGGATGAAGCGTCACCGCGGCTTCGCAGGCAGTTTGCGCGTGAAATTCGGCGGGAAAACTGATCTTGAACAGCACGTTTTCCATCACATAACTGCCGTACGGGCGAGAGAAGCTGAAGGTGCGCTTGTCTGCGGGCTTGAGCGCCAGATCGTTGTTGGTGTGACTGAACAAGACATCGTAGAAACCCCATTGCCTGGCACTCAACACACCGGGGATACCCATTTCACCGCGCAAGGCGATGTCCGCCAGACGCACGCCACGGCTGGACGCATCCCCCGCCGCCCAGGATTTGCGCGAGCCGGCATTCGGCGCATGGCGGTAGGTGCGCAACGCCTGGCCGTCGGCGAAGGCATGGGAAAGCGCCGAGAGCATCTGCTCGCGGTTGGCGCCCATGAGCCTGGCGGTGACCGCGGCCGAGGCGACTTTCACCAGAATCACGTGATCGAGACCGACGCGGTTGAAGGCGTTTTCCAGGGCAATCACGCCTTGAATTTCGTGAGCCATGATCATCGCTTCAAGCACGGCGCGCACAGTCAGCGGCGCATCGCCATTGGCCAGACGCTTTTGCGACAAATGGTCGGCCACCGCGAGAATAGCGCCGAGATTATCCGACGGATGCCCCCATTCGGCGGCGAGCCAGGTGTCGTTGTAGTCCAGCCAGCGCACGATGCAGCCGATGTCCCACGCCGCCTTGATCGGATCGAGCCGAAAAGAGGTGCCTGGCACACGGGCGCCGAATGGTACGACGGTGCCTTCGACCACGGGCCCCAAATGCTTGGTGCACTCCGGAAAACGCAGGGCCAGCAGACCGCAACCCAAGGTATCGATCAGACAGTTGCGCGCGGTATCCAGCGCCTCTGCGGACTCGATCTTGTAGTTGAGAACGTAATCGGCAATGTCCTGCAGGACCTTGTCGTAGTCGGGGCGGTTATTCAGGTCGACGTTGGCACTCATGTTCGATTCACCTGTAGGCGCTGGCTTGCCAGCGAAGATGCAGTCGAATTCAATCTCTTATTTTGAATGCTTCCATCTGTAGGCGCTGGCTTGCCAGCGAAAGCGGTGTCACAGGCAACAATGATGTTGAATGTGACGGTCCCTTCGCTGGCAAGCCAGCTCCTACAGGGTGTTGTATTGATCAGAAAGAATCGCCCGGCACGCGAACGAAACCCTCCATCAACACCCGCGCACTGCGGCTCATGATCGCCTTGTTCACGGTCCATTCACCGTTGACCTGGCTGGCCTCGGCACCAACGCGCAAAGTGCCGGACGGGTGACCGAAGCGCACAGCGTTGCGCTCGACACCGCCTGCAGCGAGGTTCACCAACGTGCCGGAAATCGCGGCGGCCGTACCGATCGCCACTGCCGCCGTACCCATCATCGCGTGGTGCAACTTGCCCATGGACAGTGCACGCACCAGCAGGTCGATATCCCCTGCGGCAATCGCCTTGCCACTGGACGCCACATAGTCCGCCGGCTTGGCCACAAAGGCCACCTTCGGCGTGTGCTGCCGTTTGGCCGCTTCGTCGATGTTCGAGATCAGCCCCATGCGCAGCGCGCCATAAGCCCGGATGGTTTCGAACATCTGCAAGGCTTTTGGGTCGCCATTGATCGCACCCTGCAGCTCGGTACCCTTGTAGCCGATGTCTTCGGCATTGACGAAAATCGTCGGGATCCCGGCGTTGATCATGGTCGCCTTGAAGGTACCGACGCCGGGCACTTCCAGGTCGTCCACAAGATTGCCGGTAGGGAACATCGAACCGCCGCCACCCTCTTCTTCCGCCGCCGGATCGAGGAACTCGATCTGTACTTCGGCCGCCGGGAAGGTCACGCCGTCGAGCTCGAAATCGCCGGTCTCCTGCACTTCACCGTTAGTGATCGGTACATGGGCGATGATGGTCTTGCCGATGTTGGCCTGCCACACACGAACCACCGCCACACCGTTGTGCGGGATGCGGCTCGCGTCCACCAGGCCATTGCTGACGGCGAACGAACCGACCGCCGCCGACAGGTTGCCGCAGTTGCCGCTCCAGTCCACGAAGGGCTTGTCGATGGAGACCTGACCGAACAGGTAATCGACATCGTGGTCGGCCTTGATGCTTTTCGACAGGATCACGGTTTTGCTGGTGCTGGAGGTCGCGCCGCCCATGCCGTCGATTTGTTTGTCGTACGGATCCGGGCTGCCGATCACCCGCAGCAACAAGGCGTCGCGGGCCGGGCCGGGGACCTGTGCTGCTTCGGGCAAATCCTTCAGGCTGAAAAACACGCCTTTGCTGGTACCGCCGCGCATGTAGGTGGCGGGGATTTTGATCTGCTTGGGAAAATGAGCTGCGTGAGACATGTGTGCTCCTTCAAAACAGGCACGGGACCAAAGTCCCGTGCCTGTGCAGCCTGTATTAGACGGCAACCGCCGATTCTTCGAGGAAGTCCTGGGCGAAGCGTTGCAACACGCCGCCGGCCTCGTAGATCGACACTTCTTCGGCGGTGTCGAGGCGGCAGGTCACCGGCACTTCGACGCGCTCGCCGTTCTTGCGATGGATCACCAGTGTCAGCTCGGCACGCGGAGTGCGGTCGCCAATCACATCGTAGGTTTCGCTGCCGTCGATGGCCAGGGTGTGGCGGTTGGTGCCTGGCTTGAATTCCAGTGGCAACACACCCATGCCCACCAGGTTGGTGCGGTGGATGCGTTCGAAACCTTCGGCGGCAATCGCTTCCACACCCGCCAGACGTACGCCCTTGGCCGCCCAGTCGCGAGACGAGCCCTGGCCGTAGTCAGCGCCGGCGATGATGATCAGCGGCTGCTTGCGATCCATGTAGGTTTCGATGGCTTCCCACATACGCATCACTTTGCCTTCCGGCTCGACACGGGCCAGCGAACCCTGCTTGACCTTGCCGTTTTCCTGAACCATTTCGTTGAACAGTTTCGGGTTGGCGAAGGTCGCGCGCTGCGCAGTCAGGTGGTCACCACGGTGAGTCGCGTAAGAGTTGAAGTCCTCTTCCGGCAGGCCCATTTTCGCCAGGTATTCGCCAGCGGCGCTGTCCAGCATGATGGCGTTGGACGGCGACAGGTGATCGGTGGTGATGTTGTCCGGCAGCACCGCCAGCGGGCGCATGCCCTTGAGCGGACGCGCCCCGGCCAGTGCACCTTCCCAGTACGGCGGACGGCGGATGTAGGTGCTCATCTCGCGCCAGTCGTAGAGCGGCGCGACTTTCGGACCGGTGTCTTCGTGGATGGCGAACATCGGGATGTACACCTGACGGAACTGCTCCGGCTTCACCGACGCCTTGACCACGGCGTCGATTTCTTCGTCGCTCGGCCAGATGTCTTTCAGGCGGATTTCCTTGCCGTCGACCACACCCAGTACGTCTTTTTCGATGTCGAAACGAATGGTGCCGGCAATTGCATACGCAACCACCAATGGCGGCGACGCGAGGAATGCTTGCTTGGCGTACGGGTGAATCCGGCCGTCGAAGTTGCGGTTACCGGACAACACCGCCGTGGCGTACAGGTCGCGGTCGATGATCTCTTGCTGGATCACCGGGTCCAGTGCGCCGGACATGCCGTTGCAGGTGGTGCAGGCGAAAGCCACAACACCGAAACCGAGCTGTTCCAGCTCATCGGTCAGGCCGGCTTCATCGAGATACAGCGCCACGGTTTTCGAGCCCGGTGCCAGGGATGACTTGACCCATGGCTTGCGGGTCAACCCGAGCTTGTTGGCATTGCGTGCCAGCAGGCCGGCGGCGATCACGTTGCGCGGGTTGCTGGTGTTGGTGCAACTGGTGATGGCGGCGATGATCACCGCGCCATCCGGCATTTGCCCCGGTACGTCCTCCCACTTCCCGGAGATACCTTTGGCGGCCAGATCCGACACCGCGACACGGGCGTGCGGGTTGCTCGGGCCGGCCATGTTGCGTACCACCGAGGACAGGTCGAAGGTCAGGCCGCGCTCGTACTGCGCGCCCTTGAGGCTGTCGGCCCACAGGCCTGTGGTCTTGGCGTAGTTCTCGACCAGCTGCACCTGATCGTCTTCACGGCCGGTGAGCTTGAGGTAGTCGATGGTCTGCTGGTCGATGTAGAACATCGCCGCGGTGGCGCCGTATTCCGGGGCCATGTTGGAGATGGTTGCGCGGTCGCCGAGGGTCAGCGCGGAGGCGCCTTCGCCGAAGAATTCCAGCCAGGCACCGACCACTTTTTGCTTGCGCAGGAACTCGGTCAGCGCCAGCACCATGTCGGTGGCGGTGATGCCCGGTTGCAGCTTGCCGGTCAGTTCGACGCCAACGCTTTCCGGCAGACGCATCCAGGAGGCGCGGCCGAGCATGACGCTCTCGGCTTCCAGGCCACCGACGCCGATGGCGATCACGCCCAGCGCATCGACGTGCGGGGTGTGGCTGTCGGTGCCGACGCAGGTGTCGGGGAACGCTACGCCGTCGCGCACCTGGATCACCGGAGACATTTTCTCCAGGTTGATCTGGTGCATGATGCCGTTGCCCGGCGGGATCACGTCGACGTTCTTGAACGCCTTCTTGGTCCAGTTGATGAAGTGGAAACGGTCTTCGTTGCGACGGTCTTCGATGGCGCGGTTCTTCTCGAACGCCTCGGGATCGAAACCGCCACGCTCGACGGCCAGGGAGTGGTCGACGATCAGTTGCGTTGGCACCACCGGGTTGACTTGCGCCGGGTCACCGCCTTGCAGGGCGATGGCGTCACGCAGGCCGGCGAGGTCGACCAGCGCAGTCTGGCCGAGAATGTCGTGGCACACCACGCGGGCCGGGAACCACGGGAAGTCGAGGTCGCGCTTGCGCTCGATGAATTGCTTCAGGGATTCGGTGAGCGTGGCCGGGTCGCAGCGACGCACAAGGTTTTCCGCCAGCACACGGGAGGTGTACGGCAGGGTGTCATAGGCGCCAGGCTGGATCGCCTCGACCGCCGCGCGGACATCGAAGTAATCCAGGTGGCTGCCGGGCAGCGGTTTACGGAATTCAGTGTTCATCGTCAGGACTCGGTCACGGAGATTACAAAAGGTGGGGCCTGGCACAGGTACTGAACTGAACGCGGACCTCTGTAGGAGCTGGCTTGCCAGCGAAGGCGGTGGGTCAGTCAACAAGATGTTGGATGACAAACCGCCTTCGCTGGCGAGCCAGCTCCTACAGGGCCACCGGTTCATTCAGTAACCCGTGCAGGCGCCCCCACCATTCAGCGTTGTTCGATTGGTACGAACTTGCGCTGTTCAACGCCGACGTACTCGGCGCTTGGACGGATGATGCGGTTGTTGGCACGTTGTTCGTACACGTGGGCGGCCCAGCCGGTCAGGCGCGAGCAGACGAAGATCGGCGTGAACAACTTGGTCGGGATGCCCATGAAGTGGTACGCCGAGGCGTGGTAGAAGTCGGCGTTCGGGAACAGTTTCTTCTGTTCCCACATGGTCTTGTCGATGGCTTCGGACACCGGGAACAACACCTTGTCACCCACTTCGTCAGCAAGCTTCTTCGACCAGCCCTTGATCACCTCGTTGCGCGGATCGTTGTCCTTATAGATCGCGTGGCCGAAGCCCATGATCTTGTCCTTGCGCTCCAGCATGCCGAGGGTGCCTTTGATCGCCTCTTCCGGCGACGAGAAACGCTCGATCATTTCCATCGCCGCTTCGTTGGCACCGCCGTGCAGCGGGCCGCGCAGCGAGCCGATGGCTGCGGTCACGCAGGAGAACAGGTCGGACAAGGTCGAGGCACAGACTCGCGCGGTGAAGGTCGACGCGTTGAACTCGTGCTCCGCGTAGAGGATCAGCGAAACGTTCATCACCTTGACGTGCAGCTCGCTCGGTTTCTTGCCGTGCAGCAGGTGCAGGAAGTGGCCGCCAATGGACTGTTCGTCGCTCACGCAGTCGATGCGCTTGCCTTCGTGGCTGAAGCGATACCAGTAAGTCATGATCGCCGGGAAGGCAGCCAGCAGACGGTCGGTCTTGTCCTGTTGCTCGGTGAAGTTCGCCTCCGGTTCCAGGTTGCCCAGGAACGAGCAGCCAGTACGCATCACGTCCATCGGGTGGGCGTCGGCGGGGATGCGTTCCAGCACTTCTTTCAGCGCTTGCGGCAGGTCACGCAACTTGCCCAGCTTGGCGATGTAGGCGCTCAGTTGCGCCTTGCTCGGCAGCTCGCCGTACAGCAGCAGGTAGGCAACTTCTTCGAACTGAGCGTCAGCCGCCAGTTCACGAACGTCGTAACCACGATAAGTCAGACCGGCACCCGACTGGCCCACGGTGGACAGTGCGGTTTGCCCGGCTACCTGGCCACGGAGCCCGGCGCCACTGAGTACTTTTGCTTCGGCCATTGCTGTCTCCAATTCTTGAATTTTTTAGGGAAACTAGCCTGTAGGAGCGAGCTTGCTCGCGATAAACATCAAATCGCCGCGGGGCATCAGATTTCCCGCGTTATCGTTGGCGACCATCGCGAGCCAGCTCGCTCCTACAGGTACACGGTGTTCATTATTTCTTCGCGGCAAACAACGCATCGAGCTTCTGCTCGAAGGTGTGGTAGTCGATGCGATCGTAAAGCTCCATGCGCGTCTGCATGGTGTCGATGACGTTCTGCTGCGTGCCATCGCGACGAATCGCGGTGTAGACGTTTTCTGCAGCCTTGTTCATGGCGCGGAACGCCGACAGCGGGTACAGCACCAGCGATACATCGGCAGCGGCCAGTTGTTCGGTGGTGTACAGGGGCGTCGCGCCGAACTCGGTGATGTTGGCCAGGATCGGCGCTTTCACACGGTTGGCGAACAGCTTGTACATTTCAAGTTCAGTGATGGCTTCCGGGAACACCATGTCGGCGCCGGCTTCGATGCACGCGGCGGCGCGATCCAGAGCAGATTCCAGACCTTCCACTGCCAGGGCGTCGGTACGGGCCATGATCACGAAGCTGTCATCGGTACGCGCATCCACGGCCGCCTTGATGCGGTCGACCATTTCCTGCTGGGTCACGATTTCTTTATTGGGACGGTGACCGCAGCGCTTGGCGCCGACCTGGTCTTCGATGTGAATCGCCGCGGCACCGAACTTGATCATCGACTTGACGGTGCGAGCGACGTTGAACGCCGAGGAGCCGAAACCGGTGTCCACGTCCACCAGCAGTGGCAGATCGCAAACATCGGTGATACGGCGCACGTCGGTCAGCACGTCATCCAGCCCCGTGATGCCCAGGTCAGGCACGCCGAGGGAGCCGGCAGCCACCCCGCCACCCGACAGGTAGATCGCCTTGAAACCGGCGCGCTTGGCCAGCAGCGCGTGGTTGGCATTGATCGCGCCGACCACTTGCAGTGGATGCTCGCTGGCGACCGCATCGCGGAAACGCTGGCCTGGTGTGCTCTTGTTCAAACTCATGACTCACCTCGTTTGGCTGTCGGGTTAACGCCGTCCTGGTAGTGACGGGCGATATTGCGTTTGGAGGCGCCGATGTGACGGCGCATCAACAACTCGGCCAGTTCACCGTCACGGTCGGCGATGGCATCGAGAATACGGTGGTGCTCGGCGAACGCCTGGTGCGGGCGATTGGGTGTGGTGGAAAACTGGATGCGGTACATGCGCACCAGCTGATAGAGCTCGCCGCAGAGCATTTGGGTCAGCGTGCGGTTGCCGCTGCCCTGGATGATTCGGTAATGGAAGTCGAAATCGCCTTCCTGCTGGTAGTAGCCCCTACCAGCCTGGAACGCTTCATCGCGCTCGTGGGTTTCCAGGACCCGACGCAATTCGTCGATTTCCTCGACACTCATGCGCTCGGCGGCGAGGCGACAGGCCATGCCTTCCAGGGACTCCCGGATTTCGTAAAGTTCAAGCAGCTCGGCGTGATTGAGCGACACCACCCGCGCGCCGACATGCGGCACGCGAACCAGCAGGCGCTGGCCTTCCAGACGGTGGATGGCCTCGCGCAACGGGCCACGGCTGATGCCGTAGGTGCGCGCCAGCTCCGGTTCGGAGATTTTGCTGCCCGGCGCGATCTCGCCTTTGACGATAGCCGCCTGAATGCGACGGAAGACGTTCTCGGACAGGGTCTCCGTATCGTCTTGCGCTAAAACCGGGGGATCGAGTTGATCCAGCATATTGTCGACACCTTGTGAGCCAATGCCGCAAAAACTAACGAATACAGGCGGAACAGTCAAAGGCTAAATCGATATTGTCGACAATCTTCTGATAACCGGCTGCACCATAACGAAGCAACCACACTGTTTATAGCCACCCGCCAGCGCTGGCGCCATCAAACCACCGTGCTAGAATGCCGCCCGCATTTGTTTGTCACATCTGCACTGCCTGTCATAAAACCCTGATAGGCATACGAGGGAGCTTGCGCAGCGATGCCAGGGCCTTGAATCAAGTCGGACCGCTGCGCACCAGGATTTATGAGACTCAAGCCCTTCCCTGCCTTCCTTTATTTAGTTTGCCTGCCCGGCTTCGCAATGGCCGGGGAAAAGACCGTGTATGGCCTGAATGAGTACGCATCGCTCAATGGCATTGATCTGGAAGTGGCGGCCAAACTCGACACCGGGGCGAAAACCGCGTCCCTGAGTGCACGGGATATCAAACGTTTCAAACGCAACGGCGAGTCGTGGGTGCGCTTTTACCTGGCCATCGACGCCGCCCATTCGCACCCGATCGAACGCCCGCTGGCCCGTGTCAGCAAGATCAAGCGTCGGGCCAGCGACTACGACCCGGAGGAAGGCAAGAAGTACACCGCCCGTCCGGTGATCGAACTGGATATCTGCATGGGCTCGGCCCTGCGCAGCATCGAAGTCAACCTGACCGACCGCAGTGCCTTCCAATACCCGCTACTGATTGGCTCCGAAGCGCTCAAACGCTTCGATGCACTGGTTGACCCCAGCCTTAAATATGCTGCCGGCAAACCCGCCTGCACCACCGACGCTCATACCGCCGAGTAATTCAAATGCGCTCTCTTACCCTTCATCTGAAACTGCTGATCGCCATCCTGGTGGTGCTGGGCATTTCAGTTACGGCCTACCAGATCTTCGTGCTGGGCATTCCGGTAACCGAAGACGCCACTGACGACCTGTGGAACATCGACGCCAAGGTCGAGTTCGTCGCCAGTGCCAAGGACCCGGTCAAGATCCAGATGTTCGTACCACCGCTGAGCCGCGACTTCGTCAGCCTCAACGAGAGCTTCATCTCCAATAACTACGGCGTGGCCGTGAACCGGGTCGACGGCAATCGCAAGGTCACCTGGTCGGCACGCCGGGCCAAAGGCAATCAGACGCTGTATTACCGCCTGGTGCTGACCAAGCGTTATTCCGGCGAGAAAGCCAAGATCAAAGGACCGACCTTTCGCGACAGCATGACCATCGAAGGCCCGGAAAAAATCGCCGCCGAAGCCCTGCTCGCACCGATTCGCCAGCACTCGGCCGACGTCGAAACCTTCGTCGGTGAAGCCATCAAGCGGGTCAACAACCTCAACGACGACAACGTCAAACTGTTGCTGGCCGGCGATCCATCCACCGCGCACAAGGCAAAAATCGTCGAGTTGCTGCTGTCCATCGCCCATGTGCCGATCGAGAAGGTCCACACCATTCGCCTGGTGGCCGACCAGCCGCAAATGCCGGAACTGTGGCTGCGCAGTTTCAATGGCACCGACTGGCTGTACTTCAACCCGGAAACCGGTGAACAGGGCTTGCCGACCGATCGCCTGCTGTGGTGGACCGGCGACGAAAACCTGATCACCGTCGACGGCGGCAAGAAAGCCAACGTGACCTTCAGCCTGAACAACAGCGAAATGAACGCCATTCGCCTGGCCAAGCTGACCGACGAAAACACCGACGCCAACTTCCTCGAGTACTCGTTGTACGGCCTGCCGCTGCAGACCCAGCAGACTTTCATGATCATGGTCATGATCCCGATCGGCGTGCTGGTGATCCTGATCCTGCGCAACCTGATCGGCATCCAGACCCTGGGCACCTTCACCCCGGTGCTGATCGCCCTGGCCTTCCGCGAAACCCAGCTCGGCTTCGGTATCGCGCTGTTTACCATCATCACGGCGCTGGGACTGTCGCTGCGCTCCTACCTCGAACACCTGAAGCTGCAAATGCTGCCGAGGCTGTCGGTGGTGCTGACGTTCGTGGTGGTGCTGATTGCGATGATCAGCCTGTTCAGCCATAAACTCGGCCTGGAGCGCGGCTTGTCGGTGGCGCTGTTCCCGATGGTGATCCTGACCATGACCATCGAACGCCTGTCGATCACCTGGGAAGAGCGTGGCGGCGGCCATGCCATGAAAGTGGCGATCGGCACGCTATTCGCCGCGTCCCTGTCACACCTGATCATGACCGTGCCGGAACTGGTGTACTTCGTGTTCACCTTCCCGGCGATCCTGCTGATCCTGGTGGCTTTCATGCTGGCCATGGGTCGTTATCGCGGTTATCGCCTGACCGAACTGGTGCGTTTCAAGGCCTTCCTGAAAAAGGCTGACGCCTGATGTTCGGTTTCTGGAAGACCTGGAAGGCCCTGGAAGCCCGGGGCATCATGGGGATCAACCGGCGCAACGCAGACTACGTGCTCAAGTACAACAAGCGCAGCCTGTACCCCATCGTCGATGACAAGATCATCACCAAGGAGCGCGCAATTGCCGCCGGCATTCATGTGCCGGAACTCTATGGGGTGATTTCCACCGAGAAGGAAATCGACAATCTCGAAGAGATCGTCAGCGGACGCCGTGACTTCGTGATCAAACCGGCCCAGGGCGCTGGCGGCGATGGCATCCTGGTCATCGCCGACCGCTTTGAAGGGCGTTATCGCACGGTGTCCGGCCGGATCATCAGCCATGAAGAAATCGAGCACCAGATTTCCAGCATCCTCACCGGCCTGTACTCCCTGGGCGGTCACCGCGACCGGGCGCTGATTGAATACCGGGTGATTCCGGACCAGATCTTCAAGAGCATCAGTTACGAAGGCGTGCCGGACATTCGCATCATTGTCTTGATGGGCTACCCGGTGATGGCCATGCTGCGTCTGCCGACGCGTCAGTCCAACGGCAAGGCCAACCTGCACCAGGGCGCCATCGGCGTCGGTGTGGACCTGGCCACAGGCCTGACCCTGCGCGGCACCTGGCTGAACAACATCATCAACAAACACCCGGACACCACGAATGCCGTGGATGGCGTGCAACTGCCCTACTGGGACGGTTTCATGAAACTTGCCGCTGGCTGTCATGAGTTGTGCGGGTTGGGCTACATCGGTGTCGACATGGTCCTGGACCAGGAAAGAGGTCCACTGATTCTTGAGCTCAACGCCCGGCCGGGGCTGAATATCCAGATTGCCAATGACTGCGGGCTGACGTCGCGCACTCATGCGGTGGAAGCACGACTGGAAGACCTGAAGGCTCGTGGCGTGACCGAAACAGTCGAAGAGCGCGTGGCGTTCGTGCAGGAGATGTTTGGGCATATTCCTGCGGTCGTGGGTTGAGGCCCTTCTCCTGCTCGCGATGAACTGACGCCCATCTCTTGTAGGAGCGAGCTTGCTCGCGATGAACCTGAAAACCCTGCGGGGTATCAGGCTTACCGCGTTATCGTTGACGACCATCGCGAGCGAGCTCGCTCCTACAGTACTCAACCCCCTCTAGGAGCAATTCTCCGAGGGGACTACAATCGCCACCCCGCCTCGATGGCTGATCTCCCCTGCCCATGCTGACCTGTTCCGTACACCCGCTGCCCTATCGCGCCAACCCCGCCCAATACTTCGCGGCGATTCGCCATGCGCCCGGTGCCGTGCTGCTCGACAGTGGCCGCCCCAGCGCCGACCGCGGCCGCTATGACCTGCTCAGTGCCTGGCCGCTGGAACAGCTGACGGTATCGCCCGACGAAAGTGGCGACGCTTTCCTGCAACGCCTGCGCGATAACCTGACACGCCTGGGCGAAGCCACCCTGCCGGCACCTTATGAGTTGCCGTTTGCCGGTGGATTGATCGGCTACCTGAGTTACGACTTCGGCCGGCATCTGGAGCGCCTGCCGAGCCAGGCAAGGGACGACCTGCAACTGCCTGACGCGCGTTTCGGCCTGTACGGCTGGGCATTGATCAGCGATCACCTTTCGCTGACCAGCCAATTGGTGTTCCACCCGACTCTGCCCGACAGCGAACGTCAGCGCCTGATCGACCTGTTCAGCCAGCCTGCAGCGCAAGGGCTCGCTCCATTCAAACTGCTCACCCCGATGACTGCCGACTTGAGCGCTGACGAGTATCGACAGGCAATCGAACGCATCCAGCAATACATTCAGGCCGGCGACTGTTATCAGGTCAACTTCGCCCAGCGGTTTCGCGCGCCCTGCCAGGGAGATCCGTGGGCCGCTTACTGTGCACTGCGCGCAGCGTGCCCGACGCCTTTTTCCGGCTTCCAGAGCTTGCCTGACGGCAATGCCGTACTCAGCCTGTCGCCGGAACGCTTCGTCAAAGTCAGCCAGCGCCATGTGGAAACCCGCCCGATCAAGGGCACTCGACCTCGGGGCCTGACGCCTGAGCAGGACGCCGCGAACGCCGCCGAACTGCTGGCCAGCCCCAAGGACCGCGCGGAAAACCTGATGATCGTCGACCTGCTGCGCAATGACCTCGGCCGGACCTGCCGCACCGGTTCGGTACGGGTGCCGGAACTGTTCAGCCTGGAAAGTTACCCGAACGTGCATCACCTGGTGAGCAGCGTCACCGGTGAACTGGCGGATGACCGCGACGCCCTGGACCTGATCGCCGGCAGCTTCCCCGGCGGCTCGATCACTGGCGCGCCAAAGATTCGCGCCATGCAGATCATCGACGAACTGGAGCCGACCCGACGCGGACTGTATTGCGGTTCGTTGCTTTACCTGGACGTGCGTGGCGAGATGGACAGCTCCATCGCCATCCGCAGTTTGCTGGTCAAGGACGGGCAGGTGTGTTGCTGGGGTGGCGGCGGGATTGTCGCGGACTCGGAGTGGCAGGCCGAATATCAGGAGTCGATCACCAAGGTGAAGGTGCTACTCGATACGTTGCAGAGCCTTTAAGAGCTTCGCCGGCAAGCCGGCTCCTACAGGGATTGCGGAGTTCTTGTAGGAGCTGGCTTGCCAGCGAAGGCGCCCTTCAGAACACTACAAACTCAAGGTCCGGTTCGAAGCCTTGATGAATTCCTGCTTCAGCTCCTCAAAACTGTGCACCGCCGGGAACTGCGGGAACTCGCGAATCACGTTGTCCGGCGCATGGAACAGAATCCCGGCATCGGCCTCGCCCAGCATCGTGGTGTCGTTGTAGGAATCCCCCGCCGCGATCACCCGGTAGTAGAGGCTCTTGAAGGCCAGGACCGACTGACGCTTGGGATCTTTCTGACGCAGTTGATAGCCAGTGACTCGCCCGCTGTCGTCAGTAATCAGACGATGGCAGAGCAAGGTCGGGAAGCCCAATTGGCGCATCAACGGCTGAGAGAACTCGTAGAAGGTGTCGGACAGGATCACCACCTGGAAACGCTCGCGCAGCCAGTCGACGAACTCGATGGCGCCGTCCAGTGGCTTGAGCGTGGCGATCACTTCCTGAATGTCGGAGAGCTTCAGGCCGTGCTCGTCGAGAATCCGCAGGCGCTGCTTCATCAGCACGTCGTAGTCGGGAATGTCCCGGGTGGTGGCCCTGAGGGACTCGATCCCGGTTTTTTCGGCGAAGGCGATCCAGATTTCCGGGACCAGCACACCTTCAAGATCCAGACAGGCAATTTCCACAAGACACTCCCATTTGTATTGATTATTGAGTCGAGCGAGCCAAAAGACTGCCGAACTCTAGCGACTCGGGCCTGCCTGCGCAACGCAGAGGATGCCCCGGCCCGTGCCGCTTTTTGTTACCATCGGCCCATATAGAGCGCCCAGCGCCACCGACCTGTAGGAAGCCGCCCTGATGAGCCCAACGTTCGACGTCGTGGAACTCGCCACGACCTATGCCAACAAATCCGCCCAGGACATCCTGAAGCTCGCGTTTGCCGAGTTCGGCGATGACCTGTGGATATCTTTCAGCGGTGCCGAGGACGTGGTGCTGGTGGACATGGCCTGGAAGCTGAACAAGAACGTCAAGGTGTTCAGCCTCGACACCGGCCGCTTGCACCCCGAGACCTACCGCTTCATCGATCAGGTGCGCGAGCACTACAAGATCGACATCGAGCTGGTGTCGCCGGATTACACGAAACTCGAACCTTTCGTGAAGGAAAAAGGCCTGTTCAGCTTCTACAAGGACGGCCATGGCGAATGCTGCGGCATCCGCAAGATCGAACCGCTGCGCCGCAAGCTGTCCGGCGTCAAAGCCTGGGCCACCGGCCAGCGCCGGGACCAGAGCCCCGGCACCCGCAGCGCCGTCGCGGTGATGGAAATCGACACCGCGTTCTCCACTCCGGAACGCACCCTGTACAAGTTCAACCCGCTGGCACAAATGACCAGCGAAGAGATCTGGGGCTACATCCGCATGCTGGAACTGCCTTACAACAGTCTGCACGAACGCGGTTTTATCAGCATCGGCTGCGAACCCTGCACCCGCCCGGTACTGCCGAACCAGCATGAGCGCGAAGGCCGCTGGTGGTGGGAAGAAGCGACGCAGAAGGAATGCGGGTTGCATGCGGGGAATATCATCAGCAAGTCCAAAGCGTAAATACCCCTGTAGGAGCGAGCCTGCTCGCGATGAACCCGAGAACGCAGCGGGGTATCTGGCACCCCGCGTTATCGTTGACGACCATCGCGAGCAAGCTCGCTCCTACAAAAATGTGTACACAGGAATGTCACCATCGGTGCCATTTATGTGTGCACTTTTCGTTTCTGCGCCCCCAAAAGTTACATTCCCCCGACTGACGTGCGCCGCCACGCCCTCCTGAATCCCCTTCGTAAAATAAATACCTGTTCAATCGGTCAATTTAAATTAACTATTTTTCAGCAACTTGGCGAAAAGCCATAACAAAACGAAATGAGCAGCGCCTTTCATAGAACTCTCCACTGGCATGGTTCTGGCTTAAGTGCATACATGTTTTGTATACAATCATATCAAAACATACACACACTTTAGATCCGCAAGCCTGAAGCGCCCTATCCCGTACAGGCTGCAGATGCCCCGTAACCAATGATATTCGCCACCCGCGACGAAGATTTGTCGAGCCAACGCTCATGCACAGTCATCGCGATGTCGAGCATCAGGAGCCTGCCGGAATGCGTACTAGTCTCTCCAATAACAACATCGCGCTGGATCTACCCTCCTCCCATTCCACTCACATCGCCGACAATCAAGCGCATCACTGCCCCGTCGTGCTCAGCCCCCGATTGCACAACAAAGACCTCGCACCGACCAAGGCCGAAGGCCGGCGCTGGGGCCGTTACAGCATCTTTGCCCTGTGGACCAATGATGTTCACAACATTGCCAACTACTCCTTCGCCATCGGTCTGTATGCCCTGGGTCTGGGCGGCTGGCAAATCCTGCTGTCCCTGGGGATCGGTGCAGCGCTGGTGTATTGCTTCATGAACCTGTCCGGCTACATGGGGCAAAAGACCGGGGTGCCGTTTCCGGTCATCAGCCGAATCAGTTTCGGCATACATGGGGCGCAGATTCCTGCGCTGATCCGCGCCGTGATCGCCATCGCCTGGTTCGGTATCCAGACGTACCTGGCGTCCGTAGTCTTTCGCGTGTTGTTGACAGCGGTCCATCCCGGGTTCGCCGACTACGACCACAACTCGATCCTGGGCCTGTCGACCCTGGGCTGGGTGTGTTTCGTCGCGATCTGGTTCGTGCAACTGGCGATTCTTGCCTATGGCATGGAAATGGTGCGGCGCTACGAGGCGTTTGCCGGCCCGGTGATTCTGCTGACCGTCGCCGCCCTCGCCGCGTGGATGTACACCCAGGCCGACGCGACCATTGCCTGGTCGATCCGTGAGCCGCTGACTGGCGGTGAAATGTGGCGCAACATCTTTGCCGGTGGCGCATTGTGGCTGGCGATCTACGGTACGTTGATCCTCAACTTCTGCGACTTTGCCCGCTCTTCCCCATGCCGTAAAACCATCAAGGTCGGCAACTTCTGGGGCCTGCCGGTGAACATCCTGGTGTTTGCCGCCATCACCGTCCTGTTGTGCGGCGCGCAATTCCAGATCAATGGCCGGATCATCGAAAGCCCGACCGAAATCATCGCCTCGATTCCCAACACCTTCTTCCTGGTGCTCGGCTGCCTGGCGTTCCTGATCGTCACCGTGGCGGTGAACATCATGGCCAACTTCGTCGCCCCGGCGTTCGTCCTCAGCAACCTGGCCCCGAAGTACCTGACCTTCCGCCGCGCCGGGCTGATCAGCGCGACCATCGCCGTGCTGATCCTGCCGTGGAACCTCTATAACAGCCCGCTGGTGATCGTGTACTTCCTGTCCGGCCTCGGCGCGCTGCTCGGCCCGTTGTACGGCGTGATCATGGTCGACTACTGGCTGGTACGAAAAGGCCGGATCAACGTGCCACAGTTGTACAGCGAAGACCCTAACGGCGCGTATTACTACAGCCGCGGCGTCAATCTGCGCGCGGTGGCGGCGTTCATTCCCGCCGCCCTGATCGCCATCGTTCTGGCATTGGTACCGGGCTTCCACAGCGTGTCGCCGTTCTCCTGGCTGATCGGTGCCGGAATCGCCGGAATGCTCTACCTGATCATCGCCAAACGCCAACCGCACTATGCCGATATCAGTGGCGAATCAATCGCGGTCGACAACGTCAGTCATTAATCCTGTCGCGGCCCGACGTTGTCGGGCCGCAGAACCACCTGCAATAAGGACTCCCCATGCGCATTCTCGTGGTCAACGTCAACACCACCGAATCCATCACCCAGGCCATCGCCCGCTCGGCGCAAGCCGTCGCGTCGCCCGGCACGGAAATCGTCGGCCTCACCCCGCACTTCGGCGCCGACTCCATCGAGGGCAATTTCGAAAGTTACCTGGCGGCCATCGCGGTCATGGATCGGGTGATGTCCTACGACCAACCCTTCGACGCAGTGATCCAGGCCGGTTACGGCGAACACGGCCGTGAAGGCCTGCAGGAACTGCTCAACGTGCCGGTGGTGGATATCACCGATGCCGCCGCCAGCACGGCGATGTTCCTCGGTCATGCCTATTCCGTGGTCACCACCCTCGACCGCACCGTGCCGCTGATCGAAGATCGCCTCAAGCTCTCCGGCCTCTGGGACCGTTGCGCCTCGGTGCGGGCCAGTGGTTTGGCAGTGCTGGAACTGGAACACGAGCCGCAGCGCGCACTGGAAGCCATCGTGCATCAGGCCGAACTGGCGGTGACCCAGGACAAGGCCGAAGTGATCTGCCTGGGTTGCGGCGGCATGGCCGGGCTGGACGAGCAGATTCGCCGACGCACCGGCGTGCCGGTGGTGGACGGCGTGACGGCGGCGGTGACCATTGCCGAGTCGCTGGTGCGACTGGGGTTGTCGACATCGAAGGTGCGGACTTATGCAACGCCGCGGCCGAAAAACATCATTGGCTGGCCGGCTCGGTTTGCCCGGTAGACCGCGTTATCGTTCATCGCGGGCAAGCCCGCTCCCACAGGTTTCGCGTTGTTTACATCATCATGGTACGGCGCAAAATCCTGTGGGAGCGGGCTTGCCCGCGATGGCAACACCTCGGTCTTAAGCCTGGCTCAAACCGCACTGAACCTCTGCCCCAACCCCCGCTCGGCAAACTGCTCAATGATGAAATCGACAAACGCCCGGGTCTTGCCCGGCAGCAGTTTGTGTTCGGCGTAATAGATGGAGGTGTAACCGTCGTCGATGTACCAGTCCGGCAACACCCGCTGCAACCTGCCCGACTCCAGATAACCCACTGCAAACGGCATGCTCACCAGCGCAATGCCCAGCCCCTGCGCGGCCGTGGCACAGGCGGCCTCGGAATCGCTCATGGTCATCCGCGCCTTGAGCGTCAACGGGCTGTGCTGCTGATGGCGATGGGTCAACTGCCAGGAACGCACACGACCGGTTTGCGGCGAGCGGATCAGAATCCCGTCATGGTGCTTGAGGTCATCCGGCTCGCTGATCGACCCATGTGTTTCCAGGTAAGCCTGTGAAGCCACCAGCACCCGATGCGCCGGGCTCAGCCGGCGCGCCACCACGCCCTGGGGTAATTCGAAACCGCCGCCGATTGCCGCGTCGAAGCCCTGCCCGATCAGATCGACCTGGCGGTTATCGAAGTGCCAGTCCGGGTTGATCGCCGGGAATCGCCGCAGAAACTCGCCGAGCATCGGCACAATGTACAAGCAGCCGAACACCGTACCCATGCTGACTTTCAAGGTACCCGCCGGCTGCCCTCCGGCACTGGCGAGATTGGCCACGGCATTCTGGATCGTGTGCAGGCTGGCGCTGACTTCGCCGAGAAACAACTGTCCGGCCTCCGTCAGGGTCAGGCTGCGCGTGCTGCGCTGAAACAATCTGACGCCCAGGCGTGCCTCGAGTTTGGCGACGCTCTTGCCCACCGCCGCCGGGGTCAGACTCAAGCGGCGCGCCGCTTCAGCAAAGCTGCCGACCTCGGCGCTGCGCACAAAGCATTCGATACTGCTGAAGGTTTCCATAGACGCCACTATAAACTTTTGGTTTACACAGACTATCTCAACCATGGTCTACACGGCACGTAATCCTGAATCGATACTAGGCTCCATCAACCGGGACATCTCGCCTCGGGACTTGGAGATCGACATGACTACTCAGAACCTCAGCGGCAAAGTGGCATTGATTCAAGGTGGTTCCCGCGGTATCGGCGCAGCCATCGTCAAGCGCCTGGCTGCTGAAGGCGCGACCGTTGCCTTCACTTATGTCAGCTCGACGGCAAAGGCCGAAGCACTGCAAGACAGCATCACCGCCAAAGGCGGCAAGGCCCTGGCCATCAAGGCTGACAGCGCCGACGCCGAGGCGATCCGCGGTGCGGTGTCCGCCACGGTAGAAGCCTTCGGTCGCCTGGATATCCTGGTCAACAATGCGGGTGTACTGGCCATCGCGCCGCTGGCCGAGTTTAAACTCGAAGACTTCGACCAGACCCTGGCCATCAACGTGCGCAGCGTGTTCATCGCCACCCAGGCCGCCGCCAGACACATGACCGAAGGCGGTCGCATCATCAACATCGGCAGCACCAACGCCGACCGCATGCCCTTCGCCGGTGGCGGCCCGTACGCCATGAGCAAGTCGGCACTGGTCGGCCTGACCAAAGGCCTGGCCCGTGATCTCGGCCCGCAAGGCATCACCATCAATAACGTGCAACCGGGTCCGGTCGACACCGACATGAATCCGGCCGACGGTGACTTTGCGGAAAGCCTGATCCCGATGATGGCTGTGGGCCGTTACGGCAAGGCCGAAGAGATCGCCAGCTTCGTCGCCTACCTCGTCGGCCCGGAAGCCGGCTACATTACAGGGGCCAGTCTGACCATCGACGGTGGCTTCGGCGCCTGACGCATTAAACGCAAAGCAAATGTGGGATCGCCGCACCGCCGCTCCCACATTTTTTGTCGTCAGGCCCACTCAAGCGCCGGCAAACCAAAAGCGCCCGGCTCGAACGCCTTCAACGTACGAAGAATGCCATCGGCATGTGCGTACCTGGCGTCGGCCATTGCAGCATCCGGAATCGCAATCGCCGTCATCCCCGCCGCCTTCGCGGCGGTGACACCAAAGGGCGAATCCTCGAACACCAGGCAATCCTCAGGCGCGACGCCCAGACGCCGCGCCGCCGTCAGGAAAATATCCGGTGCCGGCTTGGCCGCGCCCACCTCTGGGTCATCGGCGGTGACGATGAAGTCGAACAAGGCGAACCAGTCGCGGTGCAAGGTGGTTTTCTGGCCGAACGACTGGCTCGAAGAACTGGTGCCGACCGCAATGGGAATGTTGTTGGCCTTCAGATGCCGTACCAGCTCCTGTGCGCCAGGCATCGCCTGCGCTGTAGGAAAACGCTCGCGCATCAGCGGCTCGCGGATCACCAGAAACTCTTGCGCCGTAATCGGCAAGTCCAGCGCTTCAACCACATAGCGCGCCAGATCGCCCGCGCCCCGACCAATGATGTTCTGTTTGATGCTCCAATCGAACGTTCGGCCGTAACGCGCAGCGATGATAGACGTGACTTCGGTGTAGATACCCTCTGTATCCAGCAACAAGCCGTCCATATCGAAAATCACGGCCTTGATCGGGCCGAATGCTTTCAGTGGTGCATTCATCGCATCTGATCCGTTTCCGAGGCATCGCGGGCAGCTCAGGAACGGCCTGATGCCCGAATGGATTAAAGGATTCAGCAGCATAGCGAGCGCCGCTGGCTCAGAGCAACGATGAAATCCCGATTCACGCCGAATGGCCCTGCGATATTTAGCGAATCGCCCTACACCAAACACCAACCTTCCTGACTTCTTTCCTTGCAGATCCCCCGCAGAGTCTCGAGCTCCACATTCCGCCAAGCGAAAGTCTGCCGATGTTCGATCCCCAAGAGGTATTGGCATTCCCCACCAGCAGTCCCTTGACGCGGGTGCACAGGACCGAAACCGTCGAGCGCACCACCCACAGCTGCCCGGTGTCGATGGTTACCGGCGAAGTACTGCTGACCCTGACCGACGGCACCCTCGACGGAGTCTTGCCGTTCGACTTCACCCGCCTCTATCGCACCAGTGCCGTCGAACTCGACAGTGGCCTCGGTTTTGGCTGGAGTCATTCGCTGTCCCAGCACCTGGAACTCCACGGCGAGCAGGTGCTGTGGATCGACCCCGAAAACCGCCGCACGCCATTTCCGCGGCCGACGGCGGCGCGCCCGCTGACCCACAACAGCCTGTCGCAGGCGGCGGTTTACCTCGGCGAAGCGCCGGACGAACTGATCCTCGCCCTGGCCGGCGACGTGGCGCGTTTCTATCACTTCCGCGACGGCCGGCTCGGCGCGATCAGCGACGCCTACGGCAACCGCCTGACGATACAGCGTGACCACTTTGACCGGATTCAGCGCCTGGACAATGGCGCCGACCGCGCCCTGCTGCTGCGTTACGACCTCAAGCACCTGGTGGCCGTCGACTATCAGGTGTTTCAGCGCAGAGGCTCCGAGGCGCAAACCTGGCGCACCGAACAGACGCTGGTCAGCTACCGCTACGACGCCCGCCAGCGTTTGATCGAGGCGACCAACGCCGCGGGTGAAAGCGAACGCTATGACTACGACGAGCAGCACGTCATCCTGCAACGGCAACTGGCTGGCGGCGCGAGTGTCTTCTGGGCGTGGGAACGCTCCGGCAAGGCAGCCCGCTGCATCCGTTACTGGGCCTCGTTTGCGCAGATGGAAGTGCGTTACATCTGGGACGATCAGGGCCATCTGATCGCACTGCTTGCGCCGGATGAGGCGCCTATGTCCTACGAGTATCGTCACGGCTTCCCGCACACCCGCCCCCACAGTCAGGCGAGGTGGAGCTACCGGCGCAATGCCCAAGGGGACATCACTGCCGTCACCGATCCCGACGGGCAGATCACCCGCTATTTCTACGACCCGCAGGGACGCTTGCTGACGATCCGTTTCCCCGACCAGAGCAGTCACCAGTTTGTCTGGAACGCCTTGGGACAATTGCTGGAAGAGACCCTGCCGGACGGTGCTCTACGCACTTTTTCCTACGATGCATTGGGGCGGCGGATTACCCAACAGGACGAACACGGTGCCATCACCGGTTACGAGTGGGACGCCGTGGGCCGACTGACCCAGACGACGCTGCCCACCGGTGCCCGCCGTGCCTGGCGCTATAACGCCTACAGCCAGGTCACCGCCAAAACCGACGAACTGGGGCGGGTAACCCGTTACGAATACACTGACGACCTGCACTTGGTCAGCCGTCGGATCAACCCCGACGGCAGTGCGCTGAAGTACCGTTACGACCATGTGCATTTGTTGCTCAGCGAGATCGACAACGAGGTCGGCGACACTTACCGGCTGGACTACACCCCGGGCGGATTGATCAGACAGGAAACCGGCTTCGATGGCCGTCGTACCGCCTACAGCTACGACTTCAATGGCCAGTTGATGGAGAAAACCGAGTTTGGCGACGACGGCTCACAGCTGGTGACCGGTTATCAACGTGACAGCGCTGGGCGGCTACTGGTCAAAACCCTGCCCGATGGGCTCAAGGTCGAGTACCGCTACGACAACTTCGGGCAACTGATCAGCGTCGATGACGGCCAGGGCCGTCCGCTGGAATTCGAATACGACAGCCAGGGCCGGCTGATCACCGAGCATCAGGGTTCGGGGACCCTGCGTTACGGCTACGACCCCTGCGGTCGGCTCAAGCGCATACACCTGCCGGATGCCTGTGTCCTCGTCTACCACCACGCCAAAGGGGGCGCCCTTACTGCCATCGATCTCAACGGCACGCGCCTGACCAGCCATCGTTTTGTCGGTAGGCGCGAACAGCAACGCCAACAGGGTCTGCTGCTCAGTGATTATGCCTACGACGAGCAAGGCCGTTTGCAGGCCCACGCCGTCAGTCAAAAGCAACGACCGCTGTACCACCGTGAGTATGCCTACAGCACCAAGGGTAACCTCCTGCAAATTGCCGACAGCCGCCACGGTTCACGCCGCTACCAATACGACGCGCTCGACCGCCTGACCGGCGTGCGACACGCCCGCGACCAGTCCACAGAGAACTTCACTCACGACCCGGCCGGCAACCTGCTGATCCACGACCGCCCCGGCCCTCGCGTACTCCAGGGCAACCGCTTGCGCCGCCGCTGCGACAGCCACTACGACTACGACGTCTTCGGCAACCTGATTCGCGAATGTCGCGGTATGCCGCCCCAGGTCACCGAATACACCTACGACAGCCAGCACCGCCTGATCGGGGTCAGCACCCCGGATGGTAGAAGTGTCAGCTACCGCTACGACGCCTTCGGTCGGCGCATCCGCAAAACCGTCGACGGCCAGATCACGCAATTCTTCTGGCAAGGCGACCAGCTCATCGCTGAAAGCGGCCCCCGGCACTACCGCAGCTACGTCTACGAACCCGACACCCTCCGCCCGCTGGCGCTGCTCGACGGCAAAGGGCGGGCAGACGCCTGCCCGTTCTACTACCAACTCGACCACCTCGGCACCCCGCAGGAACTGACCAGCTACGCCGGCGCCATCGTATGGTCGGCCAAATACACCGCCCACGGCAAACGCCGCGAACCGAGCCACAGCGACGACGAACGGCTTGAGCAACCGCTACGGTTTCAGGGGCAGTATTTCGACGCTGAGAGCGGCCTGCACTACAACCGGCATCGCTACTACCATCCGGACATCGGTCGTTATCTGACGCAGGATCCGGTCAAGTTGGCCGGTGGGTTGAACCCGTATCGATACACCCGGAACCCGACGGGATGGGTGAGTCCGTCGGGGTTGGGCGGGAATTGCCCGCAGGCGAACAAGCCGGGATGCCTGGCGACGGATCGGGAGGGAGTGGCAAAGGTTGATGAAGGTGAGCCTGATGCGCCCGCTCCAAAACCTCCAAATAAATACTTGTATCGCGGGGACTCACGGAAGCCCTGGGAAATCGATGAAACTGCAATTGAACCCATTGGATCGACTGCCTAAAGTAATCGGGACCCAGGCTTCCTCACTGTCGTTTCGTAATCGCTGCACCGGCACCGGCAATGACTTGGCGATGGACGCGTTCGATCCGGCAACACGATTCGATCAATCTTCGTCCTCTTCCTCATCTTCCAAATCAATATTCCCCACATCGCCCGCATCATCAGCATCGTTGAGCGGCACCGTCGCATCATCCATCAGCGATCCCGGATCTTCATTGCCGGGATCGTTGATAAACGGCAGTTCGCTCGGGCCTTTTTCTTCCTTGCCCTCGGTTTCCGCAGTCATGGTATGCCTCGCCTAACTAGTGATGCTTCCTGTGGTGCTTGTTCGAGTGTTTATGACCGTTACCGGAATGGGAATGGCCGCTGTCACTCCCCAGATCATTGCCGACCGCGCCGCCCGCTGCACCGCCAAGGCCCGCGCCGATGGCCGATCCGGTCGAGCCGCCAAGGCTGTTGCCGACCACCGAACCACCCGCCGCGCCCAGGCCACCGCCTACCGCCGCCTCGGTGCGACTGTGCTTGGGCGCGGCAATGGCACTGCCGGCCGCTCCGCCGACACCTGCGCCAATCGCTGCGCCCGTGCTGCCACCCACCTGGCCACCGACAACGTTGCCCAACACCCCACCAAGACCACCGCCTACCGCGGCATCTCCGTTACCTCCCGCCAGCGCCACCTGAGAGACCAGCAATCCAAAAACAATCGCCGGCAACATCAATCGACGAGCATTCAGGCTTCCGTTTTTCTTGCCGTTGATTACAGGGTTCATGGTACGCCTCACATTCTTGGGGGGTATGGATGATTTGAGCCATTGCGGCGTAAATCGTTCACATACGAAAAAGCCCGGCATCAAGCCGGGCTCTTTTCAAATCTGGATCAGGATCAGTGACGCTTGTGACCATTGGCCAGGTTGCTGCCTACGCCGCCGCCCAATGCACCGCCCAGGCCTGCGCCGATGGTGGCGCCGGACTTGCCACCGAGGCTGTTACCGATCACCGAACCACCGGCCGCACCGACACCACCACCGATAGCAGCGCTGGTACGATGACCTTTTTTGGCGGCAACTGCGCTGCCCGCCGCGCCAGCGACGCCTGCACCAATCGCTGCGCCAGTGCTGCCGCCCATCTTCTGGCCGACCACGTTACCCAATGCGCCGCCCAAACCACCGCCCAGCGCGGCAGTGCCGTCACCAGCCATTGCACCTTGAGCAACCAGAAGCCCCAGAACCAGAGCGGGCAGTGTTAAACGCATGACAAAAACCTCAAAAAATAGGGGGTACACAAAAGGGGGCGAGATTGAATGCTTTTGCGCGGATAAAGTCCAGCACACCGGTCCAACTTCGCGATTGGCGACGATTGGACAGCATTTTTGCAAAAGGTTTTATGACGGACAAAAAAAAGCCCGCTGGGGAAACGGGCCAGGTGTTGCTTTCTAACGGATAAGACGAGACTACGGAGGGGGCTGTGAAAAGTTTGTGAAAGATCAGCCGCCTGAAAATATTGTCATGCAACCCTTTCAATCATCAAAAACCCCGTTCAATGACAGGGTCTGCTCGCATTCGTTTACTTCCTGACCGGTGCTGTCACCTTGGGCAGGAATTTGCCCTTCAGTACCCGGCACGCCCTGGTCTTGATCTTGTCGACCTCTGTCTGGTCCTCGCCGAAACTGGCCACATACTGGGTCTGGCCACACCGCACGGAATTGTTGATCGGAAACTCTGCACCATCGTCCTCGATATACGGATCAGCCATCTCTTCACCCCTTTCAAAAAGCGGGATCGACACCGGCAAGCCCTTTTGCCGAAAAAATATCGATCGCCAAGGTTTTTGAGACTAGACGGTCACTTATGGACTTGCCGTTCGGACTCCCCCGTGACCGACGAATGGCTTCGCTCCTTCACCGCAACTTGACCGCCGTCCCGGTCACAAACACCACGACCATCCCGCCCTTGCCGGCCGGCATGCTGATCTCATAATCAAGCCCGACCACCGCGTCCGCCTGAAGCGCCCGCGCCCGCTCCCTGATCTCATCGGTGGCTTGAATGCGCGCTTCCTTCAACGCTCGCTCCAATGTCTGGGAACGCCCGCCGAAAAAGTCGCGCATCCCGGCAAACACGTCACGGACGATGTTGATCCCTTGCACCGACTCGGCGCTGACGATGTCCAGATAGGCGGTAATTTGCCGACCTTCAATGGAATGAGTGGTGGTGGTGATCATTGCTGTTCCTTCCTGTTCAGATATTCAGCCAACGCATCGAATGCTGGCAATGTTACGGGATCAGCATCTCCCCCACCCGCACCAATGCCGGGGCACCGCTCTCCACTGCTATGCTGATAACGTCGGTTCTCTACACTGGAGACGAGCAGCATGACAGCAGAAGGCAATCATTTCCCCTTCACTTTCAAGGCTATTGCCTACTCGACTGGAGGCTTCCTCGTCGCCTTGGTATCTGCCACAAAGCTGCTCGACACTTACTTCGACATGACGTTGTTGGCAGATACCAAGGGCTGGCTGCTAATTGCGTGGAACTGGCTTCTGTTAGAAACGCCAATGCCGAATTGGTCGCTGCTGACGATTATCGCGGCTTTAATCAGCATTCTGAGCGTAGCGATTTACTACTACCGCACCACTGACGGCACTTACGGCGAGCTACACGAGATAGAGCGAAAAGTTTACAAAACGAACAACCCTCAGTTTCCGCAGTTGACAGATAACCAAACGTTGCTGATGGAAGCTTTGGCCTATCACGCAAATTTCAGGAAAATTGCAAACCTGGACTCGGTTTGCAAACTTGTCTCGCTCAGCAAGCTGGAAGTTGAAGACGGTCTAAAGCAACTCCAGGCTAAACATCTTGTGAGGCAAAAAGTGACACGGGGTACGTTCGGCGCCACCACTTTTGAACTTACCTTGGCAGGTAAGGACTATGCGTTAGAGCGACTTGAGCTAACGTAGTGGTTTTTCCGCCACGATTACATATGTAAAAAAAATGAATACTGCGTAAGCCAGTGAGCTTGGCCATTTCTTTGTAAAAGCACTGATGCTATTGCGGTTGCGAACAGCAAAATACGCACCACATGAAAATACAATCGTAAAAATTAATGCTGTCAGTGTTTCATGCTCGAGAAACTGCGCAAGCCACACCGCAAAAACCAACAGAGCGGCTTTGATAAAGTTCTTTAGTTCAATGCTCATTCTTGCGGCAAGCCCTATTAAATACTGCATTCCGATTCCGCAGTCACACCGAACCAGGTACCGCAATAAATGAATAACACAGCCTTAGGCATGCGCTTCGCGATCAAGAACGTCGGCGACCCACTGATTGATACTCTTGTGAGCTAACTGCGCTTTTACCGCGACCGTTGCATGCAGTGCGGGGGCTAGACGCAGACTCAGGTTGCCCGAATAGGGTTTCTGCGGTGCACGTCCGAGCTTGGCGCACGTTTCCAGATAGTCAGTGACGGCCTCTTCGAACGCCGCTCGGAGCTCCTGGACTGACTCGCCGTGAAACCCAACGACATCCTTGATGCCTGCGATGTGGCCAACAAACAGGCCATCTTCGTCGCTGTACTCAATTCTGGCTGCATAGCCGTTGTAATTCATCACGTTCACGGGGTAACTCCTGCTTGTTCAAGGAAAGCCCGAGCGTCACGCACCTGGTAGGGCCTGGCTTCTTTGTCGGGGTGGGGACGGTGAAAGGTGGCCACCACGCCATTGAGTTCAAAACGTACTCGCGATCCATTGCCTTCAATGGTTCTGGCGCCTGCTGCTCCGAGCAAGGACTCGATACGAGCCCACTCCAGCGTGGCCGGGGTAGGCCTCGAGAACACGGCTTTGAGAGTACTGAGCTGTTTACTATTCATGGTATTATATCATGATACCGTGCTGGGTTTAGCAACCGCGAATGACATCGCTGATGCATGAAGCGACCCTCCAACACGCGCTAAGAAAACGCCGCTTATCCAGCAATAGGAAAGCGGCGTTTTCGTGTCTGAGGTTCAGATTTTGTTTGGGGCGGTTACAAGAGTACCCGGTGACTCTCGCTGAAGTTGTAGGCAAAATCCGAGAGTTGCGTAAGGAGGTACGCTTGCTTACCTTTTGGGTCGGTGGCCGCCTTGTTGCCCTTTATTCGTCGAAATACTCTCCAGACGTCGCTGCAATTCAGCGACCGGGCCTGGAACACTGGCAGGAGAGTGACAATCGCTTAATCTTACTTCAGCAAGCCAATTATCTTTTCGAAGAGGCAGCAAAAATAGAACTTGAAAACGCATTCATTCTCGGAAATCAAGCCAATTGCGGCCACCTCCCAGGTATTCCCGAAGACGGAGTACGCGTAAAGCTTAACGCGGCCTTAAAAATAGGCAAACAAACAATCCATGGAGCTACGCTGGACGATTCAGCAATCCATACCGTTGCTGAAAAAGACGTTACTTTCCGTACAATGCTGGATGAAATCTGGGAACATATTGAGGCAAGTGGAGCTGCATAGAGCCCTATGTGCATTGGTCTGCGAGCGAATCATAGAACAGACTTCGAGATGACAATACGACCCTGTAAGATCCAGAAAGTTACCCTTTCCCAAGTCGCACCCGATGAAAGACATAGGAACTCGACACTTTAAATAGACTGCACCACCTAAATCGGATCTCTAATGCAGACCCCGATGGCCCGTTCTACACGTACGCGTCCACACCAGCTCCGTAAACCGGAATCAACGCCGCCAACGTAGCGAACGGTGTTCCCATATCACCCTTTTTCAGACGCCAAAAACCACAAACCCCCGACTCTCTCTAGGAAAATCAGGGGTTTGTGTTTGCAGAATGTGGCGGTGAAGGAGAGATTCGAACTCTCGATACAGTTTCCTGTATACACACTTTCCAGGCGTGCTCCTTAAGCCACTCGGACACTTCACCGTATCTCTTCAAACATGTTCTGTCTGTCGAGGCGCGCTAATGTAGTCGAAAGCTTTTCCGATGGCAAACATTTTTTTCAGAATTTTCATGCGGTTAACGCGATTCAGCGTTTGCGCTCGCTCGAGGCCATGGCAATCCGGCCAATCTCCGGCTTCGCCCCCTCTTCTATATAGAGGGGAATGCGCGGCAGGCACGGCGGGCTACGCCTGGTGGGCGGGGAAAGGGTGACTGGCGGGTCAGTCACGGCGCTTTACCTGGCCTGCGGCGGTGGGTAACGTCTGCCCAACTTTATTGAAAGGAATAGCGTCATGAGTGAGTTGATCTCCTACCATCTCGAAGACGGTATCGCGACCCTGACCTTGAGCAATGGCAAGGTCAATGCCATCTCCCCGGATGTGATTGCCGCGTTCAACGCTGCGCTGGATCAGGCCGTGACTGATCGTGCGGTGGTGATCATTACCGGTCAGCCGGGCATTCTCTCCGGCGGTTATGACTTGAAGGTGATGACAGCCGGCCCTAAAGAAGCCGTGGCACTGGTGACCTCCGGCTCGACACTGGCCCGCCGCCTGCTGTCGCACCCCTTCCCGGTGATCGTTGCGTGCCCGGGGCATGCAGTGGCCAAGGGTGCGTTTCTGCTGTTGTCGGCCGACTATCGCATCGGCGTAGACGGCCCGTTCAGCATTGGTCTGAACGAAGTGCAGATCGGCATGACCATGCACCACGCAGGCATTGAGATCGCCCGTGACCGCCTGAACAAAGTGGCGCTGCAGCGTTCGGTGGTCAACGGCGAGATGTTCAATCCACAAGGCGCCGTGGCTGCCGGTTTCCTGGATGTCGTGGTGTCGGCTGAAGAACTGCAAGGCGCGGCACTGGCGGCGGCTCGCCAGTTGAAGAAGATCAACATGACCGCGCACAAGAACACCAAATTGAAAGTGCGCAAAGCGCTGCTGGAGGCCCTGGACAACGCGATCATCCAGGACCAGGAACATTTGGGTTAAGCCCGGACCTGCTACAACGAAAGGCCCGACCGTCGTGTCGGGCTGTTTCATACATGTCTGTGTTAAACGCCTGTAACCGCTCTAGACCGTATCTGACCGATTAGTCGGAAACATCAGCACAAACATCGGCTATCTCCCACTACTCTGGCAGCAATTGCCGAAAACAGTGCACATCCGTACACTGCGCCACCTTTTGTCCCGGTGGGGCCTGTAAATGCTGTTTTTGTTGCGTATGTCATTGATGGGCCTTCACTTTGTTGTGGCGGGTGTGCTGGGTGTGATTCTCGGTTTGTGCCGGCCATTCAACCCGGACAACAGCCGTCTGTGCGCACGCCTGTATGCATGGCCGGCCATGTGTATTTTGCGTTTGCGGGTGAAGGCCGAAGTTGGGCCATTGATGGATAAGCCCGACAGCTGCGTGATCATTGCCAATCACCAGTCCAACTACGACTTGTTTGTGTTTGGCAACGTGGTGCCCCGCCGTACCGTGTGCATCGGCAAAAAGAGCCTGAAATGGGTGCCGCTGTTCGGGCAGTTGTTCTGGTTGGCAGGCAATGTGCTGATCGACCGTGGCAATGCGCACAAGGCGCGCAAGTCGATGCTGACCACCACCCACACCCTGCAACACAAGGACACCTCGATCTGGGTCTTCCCGGAGGGCACGCGCAACCTGGGTGAGGACTTGCTGCCTTTCAAGAAAGGCGCCTTCCAGATGGCCATTGCCGCCGGAGTTCCGATCGTGCCGGTGTGTGTCAGCAGTTACATCAAACACATGCGCTTGAACCGCTGGCGCAGCGGGAAAATCCTGATTCGTTCGTTGCCGGCGATTCCCACCGCCGGATTGAGCCTGGACGACATGCCCATGCTGATTGCCCAGTGCCGCGAGCAGATGCGTGAATGCATCGATTCGATGGACCGGCAACTGCAAGCCGCCTGAACAAGAAAACCCGCCTGGTGCGGGTTTTCTTTTGCCTGCGAGACTTTACCGGCGAACTCGGCAGATTTAGCTGACTCTCAAACACTGCAAGGCTAAGCTGATCAACACTGGCATTGCATATGTTGCCAATTGAAAGCTGCCAAAAGAAGTGAACCACCATCATGGGTAGAGTTGTTGCTGCTGCGGTTTATAGCGCCGGTAAAAGAGTCACCAATATCACCCTCGACGAAGGCGCAGCCTGGGCTGCCAAACCCGGGCACTTTGTCTGGATCGGCCTCGAGGAGCCGAATGCCGAGGAGCTCTACAACCTGCAACGCCAGTTCAACCTGCACGAACTGGCCATTGAAGACGCCCTGGAAAAGCACAGCCGGCCAAAGCTGGAAACCTTCGGCGATGCGCTGTTCATCGTGACGTATTCGCCCATCCGTCATGAAGGCAAACTTGAGTTCATCGAGACGCATATCTTTGCCGGCAATGGCTACATCATTACTGCACGCAACGGTCACTCGGCGTCCTACGCCCATGTCCGACAACGCTGTGAGGCGCGTCCGCTATTGCTTGAGCACGGGGAAGATTTCGTTCTCTATGCCATCCTCAATTTTGTGATCGAGAACTACCAGCCGATGGGTGAAGCCATTCACGCGGAAATCGATGAGCTGGAGCGCAACGTGTTATGCGGCGTGTTGAATGACTACGACATCCAGAAGCTACACGGCCTGCGTCGTGATGTTTTGCGCTTGCGTCGTTATGTGGCTCCGATGATTGAGATCGGGGAGGAGTTGCAGAGGCTGAAATTCCCGTTCATCGATAAGAACATGCGTCCGTACTTTCGCGATGTGCAGATCCATGTAACGCGGCAAATGGAAGACCTGACGACCCTGGCGGATATTGCCAGCCAGACGATCGAGGTCGGGGTGCTGCTCGAGGCCTCTCGTCAGAGCGTGGTGCAACGCAAGTTTGCGGCCTGGGCGGCGATTCTGGCCTTCCCGACGGCGGTGGCGGGGATTTACGGGATGAATTTCCAGAACATGCCGGAGTTGAACTGGCACTACGGGTATTTCGGGGTGCTGGGATTTATTACGGTGGGCTGTCTGGGGTTGTGGGCGAGCTTCAAGAAATCGGGGTGGTTGTAGGAGCGAGCCTGCTCGCGAAAAACCTGAGAGCACCGTGGGCTGTCAGGTTTGGCGCGTTATCGTTCACGACCATCGCGAGCTGGGCTCGCTCCTACAGGTTTTAAACAGCTGTTGGCTTGTGCGCGACAAACCGCATCATCCACTCGGCAACCGTAGTGCCTTGGTGCTCCTGCTCCAGGCTCGCAATGCCTTTGCTGTAGACCTGCTCGCCCAGTGCCTCCTGACGTATGTCCAGCAGGGCACGGGAGTAGTCGTGGATGAACTCCGGATGCCCCTGGAAGCACAGCACCTGGTCGTTGATGTGATAAGCGGCAAACGGGCAGAAATCGCTGGAAGCAATGACCGTGGCGTTCTCCGGCAGCGACGTGACCTGATCCTGGTGGCTGATCAGCAACGTCAGTTCTTCGCGCACCGGATTCATCCATGGCGCCTTGGCGGCCAATTTGTATTTGTGGGTGCCGACGCCCCAGCCTTGAGTCGCACGCTCGCTCTTGCCGCCGAGCAGCAATGCCAGCAACTGATGACCGAAGCAGACGCCCAGCAACTTGTCGCCGCGCTCGTAGCGGGTCAGCAGATAGGTCTTGAGGGTTTCGATCCACGGGTCGGTGCCGAAGGAGTCGGCCTTGCTGCCCGTCACCAGGTAGGCGTCGAATGTCAGGTCGTCGCTTGGGTATTCACCCTGTACCACGTTGTAGACCATGAACTCGGCGGCAATCGGCTGCTGCGAAAACAGGTGTTTGAACATCTGCCCGTAGCCCTGATATTGGTCAACCAATTCCGGACGCAGGTGGTCGGTTTCCAGAATGCAGATGCGTAACGACATAAAAAATACCTGACACGTGATGGGAATAATGCACACCCCAGAGCCTGCCCTGAAACACCGTGACAAGGCAAGCCCCGAAATGCGTCATCGCCCCCTTAGAATGTCTCCCCTTTGGCGGCCTTCTCCAGCAGCAATGCGGGCGGCGCGAACCGCTCGCCATATTGCCTGGCCAGGTACTGGGCGCGGGCGACAAAGTCCTGCACGCCGTACTGGTTGATGAACTGCAGCGCACCGCCGGTCCACGGGGCAAAGCCGATGCCGAAGATCGAGCCAATGTTGGCATCCGCCGTCGAGGTCAACACGCCCTCCTCCACACAGCGCACGGTTTCGATGGCTTGCACGAACAGCAAGCGATCACGCACATCTTTCGGCGAAATCTGCCCGTCGGCTTTCTCGAAGCGGGTTTTCAACTCGGGCCACAGGTGTTTCTGGCCGCCCGCCGGATACTCATAGAAACCACCCCCGGCAGCCTTGCCCGGACGCTTGTATTCATTGAGCAGCAAGTCAATCACGGCAAAGGCCGGATGCTCCCTCAGCGGTTTGCCTTCTGCCTGCAGGTCCTTGGCCGTTTGCAGGCGGATATGATTCATCAGGCTGAGGGAAACTTCGTCAGAGATCGCCAGCGGCCCTACAGGCATGCCGGCCTTGCGTGCTTCAGTCTCGATCATCGCCGCGTTCACGCCTTCGCCCAGCATGGCAATGCCTTCGTTGGTGAAGGTGCCGAACACCCTTGAGGTGAAGAACCCACGGCTGTCATTGACCACAATCGGGGTTTTCCTGATTTGCAGGACGTAATCGAACCCGCGGGCCAGGGTTTCATCGCTGGTATTGGTGCCCTTGATGATTTCCACCAGCGGCATTTTTTCCACGGGGCTGAAAAAATGCAGGCCGATGAACTTGCTCTGATCGGGCACGGCGCACGCCAGGCCGCTGATCGGCAAGGTTGAGGTGTTGGAAGCGATCACCGCGTCCGCGCCGACGACCTTCTGCGCCGCCAACGAGACCTTGGCCTTCAAATCCCGATCCTCGAACACGGCCTCGATGATCAGGTCGCAACCAGCCAGGTCGGCATCGCTTGCGGTGGGTTGAATGCGAGCCAGAACGCTGTCGCGTTGCTCGATGCTCATTTGTCCGCGAGCGACTTGCTTGTCCAGCAGCGCCGCTGAATGCGCCTTGCCCTTCTGCGCCGCAGCGATTGTGATGTCCTTGAGCACCACCTCGATACCGGCCGATGCGCTGACAAACGCAATTCCGGCGCCCATCATCCCGGCGCCGAGCACCCCGACCTTGCGGGTGACATAAGGTGCAAAGCCTTGAGGCCGCGAGCCGCCAGCATTGATTTCGTTGAGCTGGAACCAGAACGTGCCAATCAGGTTTTTCGCCACCTGGCCGGTGGTGAGCTCAGTGAAATAGCGGGTTTCGATCAAGTGCGCCGTGTCGAAATCCACCTGGGCGCCCTCGACCGCCGCGCACAGGATTTTCTCCGGCGCGGGCATCGTGCCCTGGGTTTTGCTGCGCAGGATCGACGGTGCAATCGCCAGCATCTGGGCGACTTTCGGGTTTGACGGCGTACCGCCCGGAATCTGGTAGCCCTTCACGTCCCAGCGCTGTACCGCCGCCGGGTTGGCGAGAATCCACGCCTTGGCCTTGGCCATCAGCTCTTCGGCATCCGCTGCCAGTTCGTCGATCAACCCCGCCTGCAACGCCTGTTGCGGGCGAACTTTCTTGCCTTCGAGCAGGTATGGCAGGGCTTTTTCGATTCCAAGCATGCGCACCATGCGCACCACGCCACCACCGCCCGGCAGCAGGCCGAGGGTAACTTCCGGCAGGCCGAGTTGCACCGACGGGTTGTCCAGCGCCACACGATGATGGCAGGCCAGGCAGATTTCCCAGCCGCCGCCGAGTGCCGCGCCGTTGATCGCCGCAACCACCGGTTTGCCAAGGGTTTCCAGGGTGCGCAACTGCCCCTTGAGGGTCAGCACCATGTCGTAGAAGGCTTTGGCTTCGGGCTTGCCGACCTTGATCAGTTCGTTGAGGTCGCCGCCGGCGAAGAAGGTTTTCTTGGCCGAGGCGATGATCACGCCAGCGATGCTGTCCTTGTCGGCCACCAGGCGCGCAACGCAGTCAGCCATGGCCTCGCGGTACACCGCGCTCATGGTGTTGGCGCTCTGGCCCGGCATGTCGATGGTCAGGACGACGATTTGGTCCTGGCCTTTTTCGTAACGAATGGCTTCGTTCATAACTGGATTCCTTGAAGTCCGGGCTCAGAGGCGTTCGATGATGGTGGCAATGCCCATGCCGCCGCCGACACACAGGGTCGCGAGGCCATAACGCAGGCGTCGGGCCTCCAGTTCATCCAGCAGCGTGCCGAGAATGGCGCAGCCAGTGGCGCCCAGCGGGTGGCCCATGGCGATGGAGCCGCCGTTGACATTGACCTTGTCCGGATCGACGGCCATGTCCTTGATGAATTTCAACACCACGGAAGCGAACGCCTCGTTGACCTCGAACAGATCGATGTCTTCGACCCGCAGCCCGGCCTTGGCCAACGCCTTGCGGGTCGCCGGCGCGGGGCCGGTGAGCATGATGGTCGGATCGGTGCTGGTGACCGCCGTGGCGACAATCCGCGCCCGTGGCTGCAGACCCAGCGCCCGGCCCTTGGCTTCGGAGCCGATAAGCATCAGCGCCGCGCCATCGACAATCCCGGAGCTGTTGCCAGGGGTGTGAACATGATTGATCCGCTCCACATGGCTATAGACCCGCAGCGCGGTGGCATCGAACCCCATCTGCCCCATCATCTCGAAACTCGGCTTGAGCTTGCCCAGGCCTTCGAGGGTCGAATCGGCGCGGATGAACTCATCGTGATCGAGCAGGATGATGCCGTTCTGGTCCTGCACCGGCACCAGAGACTTGTTGAATGAACCGTCGGCCCGTGCCCGCGCAGCCTTTTGCTGGGAATGCAGCGCGTAGGCATCGACATCCTGACGGCTGAAGCCTTCAAGGGTGGCGATCAGGTCCGCGCCCACGCCCTGTGGCGTGAAGTGACTGTGCAGGTTAGTCGCCGGGTCCAGTGCCCAGGCCCCGCCATCGCTGCCCATCGGCACCCGGGACATCGACTCGACACCACCGACCACCACCAGGTCCTCAAAGCCGGAGCGCACTTTCATCGCGCCGAGGTTGACCGCCTCCAGCCCCGAAGCACAGAAACGGTTGATCTGTACCCCCGCCACGCTGACATCCCAATCGGCCACCTGGGCGGCGGTTTTGGCGATGTCGGAACCTTGATCGCCAATCGGCGTCACGCAGCCGAGCACCACGTCATCGACCTGGCTGGTGTCCAGCGCCGTGCGCTGTTGCAGCGCGGTGAGCAAACCGGCCACCAGGTCCACCGGTTTGACACTGTGCAAGGCGCCGTCGGCCTTGCCTTTGCCACGGGGCGTGCGTAACGCGTCGAAAATCAATGCTTGGGTCATGACGTCCTCGAACCACAGTGCGGGTGGGTGAATATCGAGTGCTCACTCTTGGCCCGAGCCGCATTTGATTCAATGACCGCAGCGCTCACAGATGTTGACGCTCACGCTCAGACGGACGGTAGTGAGCTATCGGCTTTACCGATTCCGGACACCAAGCTGTCTAGCCAACGGGCGCCAAAGAAGCTGGCAATAGGCCTCATGTCTTTTTTACAGCGAATCGTAAGAACACCATACAAAATGAATCTAAGCCAAGCTCTGCGCGGGCTCTAAGGTGAACTTGTACGAAGTTGTCGTCGGGTTTTGCCGAGGCACTCGTCGCTACAGGAAGTGCACCTGCCGTCATGGAGCAATGCAGGCAGGCATCAGGAAATAACAATAAAGGCGGTCAAGCCATGTTCAAACAATCGAAAGTACGTCAAGCCGGGCTCATCCTTTTCGCCACCACACTGTTGTTGATATTGCCGAACCTGACCAAGGTGATTGGCTAGTCGCGTCTGAAAGATACCGCGTCACGGTTTTTGAATTGCCACTATCAAAATGTGACTGGCCCGCTATCCGGGCCAGCGTGGCTGTGCCAACCTTGGCGGCACTTCCACGACATGGACGGCGATCATTTGAAAATGCTCATTCTGCTCGGGGCCCTGTTGTTCGGCTCGCCCCTGTATGCCGCACAGCTGAACCTGGAGCTGGGCGCGACCAGTCGCACCTGGCAGACCGAGGAATTGCTCAAGCATCCTCAGGTTCAAACCATCAACATCAGCAATGACGTTTCCTACAAGCGGGACATGAGCTACCGCGCCGTGCCCCTGTCCGCGTTGCTGACCGGCATCAAGCCTGACGACCACCTGCAAGCCGTGGCCCTGGATGGCTTTGCCGCCGAAATGGCCGCAGCGCCGTTGCTCAATACCCAGGGGGCACAGGCGTGGCTGGCGATAGAAGACCCGGCCAAACCCTGGCCACCGCTGTTCGAAGGCAAGCCAGGCGCCGGGCCGTTCTATCTGGTCTGGACCCATCCGCAGGCCGGCAACATCAGCCCCGAACAATGGCCGTTCCAGGTAGCGAGCATCAAACGCCTGGCGCCCGTGGCCGAGCGCTTTCCTGTCTTGCTGCCCGATCCGGCGCTGAAGGCGGATGATCCGGTGTACAAGGGGTTTGCGTTGTTCCAGAAAAACTGCCTGGCGTGCCATCGACTCAATGGCGCCGGCGACTCGCAGTTCGGGCCGGACCTGAATATTCCGTACAACCCGACCGAGTATTTCGGCGCGGACTTCCTCAAGCGCTACATTCGCGATCCCCAGAGTTTGCGCCAGTGGCCGCAGGCGAAGATGCCGGGGTTCTCCGCTGAGGTACTGCCGGATGAGGATTTGGGAATGTTGGTGGGGTATTTGCAGCATATGACAGGACGCAAAGTTAAGCCCTGACCGCATTCCCTTGTAGGAGCTGGCTTGCCAGCGATAGCACTCTGACATTCAACATTGATGTCGACTGTGATGGCCTCATCGCTGGCAAGCCCGCTCCTACAGGGGATGAGCGGTGATCCTTGTTACTGCTGCTGCACGGAGATCACCGGTGCTGGCGTCGGTGAAACCAGTACCTTGGCGTGCATCTGCTCACACCCGCCACCCCGGCGCATCCCGCGCACCGGGCAGGCATCCAGGTAATCCAGGCCCACCGCCAGTTTCAGGTGACGTTCCGGCCGGGCCAGTTCGTTGGTCACGTCAAAGCTGTACCAGGCGTCATCCAGCCAGGCCTCGGCCCAGGCGTGGCTGGCCAGGTGTTCGCTGTTCTCGCTGTACAGATACCCCGACACATAACGCGCCGGAATACCCAGGCTGCGAGTGCATGCAAGGAACGCATGGGTATGGTCCTGACACACGCCGGAGCGCCCCGCAAAGGCCTGGGCCGCGCTGGTGTCCACTTCCGTGGAGCCCGGCGTGTAGGTCATATGCTGGTTGAGTCCATGCATCAGATCGATCAACGCCGTGCGATCACGGCGTTGCTTGCACGCCTTCTCGGCAAACGCACGCAACGCCGCATCCGCTTCAGTCAGGCGAGTGAAACGCAGAAACGGCAGTGCCGACTGACTCTCGTGTTCGGCCTCACGCAACTCGTCGATATCGACTTGGCCACGGGCACCGATGATGATCGCCTCGTGAGGCTCATCCATGGTCAGCACATGCAGGATGTTGCCGAATGGATCGAGTTGCGCCCGCACCGGACGCGGCAGGTCGAGCTGCCAACTGAGCACGTGCTGGCGCTCGCTGTCGTGGGGAGTCAGTCGCAGGTACTGGATGCTCGCCCGCACCTTGTCTTCGTAGTGATAGGTGGTCTCGTGGCTAATGGAAAGTCTCATGCGGCCTCCAGATAAGAACTGTGTATCGCGTTACCCAACTGGCGCACCAGCGGGATGAACTCGGTCAGCCAGGCGTGCAGGCCTTCTTCGAGAATTTCATGGATGCCGGTGTAGCGCAGGCGTGCGTCCATTTCTGCCGCCAGGCGTTGTGCGGGGCGACCATTGGCCCCTGGTAACTGCGCAAGGATCTGGTCGATTTCTTCGGTACAGGCGCGCAGGGATCGCGGTACATCGGCCCGCAGCAACAGCAGTTCGGCGACATGCCGGGCGCCGGGGGCGTCGCGGTAGATTTCCGTGTAGGCCTCGAACGACGACAACGCCCGCAACAACGCGCTCCATTGGTAATACGCGTGAGCGGTGCCATCGCTGACCGCTTCGGCCTGATCGCCGGCCATTTCGTAGCGGGCATCGAGCAGGCGCAAAGTGTTGTCGGCCCGCTCGATAAAGGTCCCCAGGCGAATGAAGCGAAACGCATCGTTACGCATGATGGTGCCGTAGGACGCGCCCCGGAACAGGTGGGAACGTTCCTTGATCCACTCGCAGAAACGGCTCATGCCGTAGCGACTGAGGCCCTGCTCGGCGATTCCGCGAATTTCCAGCCAGGTGGCGTTGATGTTTTCCCACATGTCGGCGGTGATGCGCCCACGCACCGCATGGGCACTGGCCCGTGCAGCACCGAGACAGCTGTAGATGCTCGCCGGGTTGGCCGCATCCAGGGCGAAGAAATGCAGCAGCCGTTCGGCATGCAGTTCGCCATGGCGCTCCAGGTAATCGTCCAGGGTGCCGGTGATCAACAGCGGCATGGCCAGTTCGTGCAATCCATCGCCACGACCGTCTTGCGGCATCAGCGACAGCGAATAACTGATGTCGAGCATCCGCGCGAGGTTTTCCGCCCGCTCCAGGTAACGCGACATCCAATACAAATCCGAGGCAGTTCTACTTAACATGGCAGGCTTCCTTTAATCCTCGACCACCCAGGTGTCCTTGGTTCCGCCACCCTGGGATGAGTTGACCACCAGGGAGCCTTCACGCAGGGCGACACGGGTCAAGCCGCCGGGCACGACCCGGGTTTCACGACCCGACAGGACAAACGGCCGCAAGTCGATATGGCGTGGTGCAATGCCGTTTTCGACAAAGGTCGGACAGGTCGACAACGACAGCGTCGGTTGCGCGATATACGCATGGGGCTTGGCGATGATCCGCGCGCGGAAGGCTTCGATTTCCGCCGTCGTCGCCGCCGGCCCCACCAGCATTCCGTACCCGCCGGAGCCCTGGGTTTCCTTGACCACCAACTCTGGAAGATTGGCCAGCACGTGGGAAAGTTCAGAAGGGTTACGGCATTGCCAGGTCGGCACGTTCTTCAGGATCGGCTCTTCGTCGAGGTAGAAACGGATCATGTCGGTTACGAACGGATACACCGACTTGTCGTCCGCCACCCCCGTGCCGATGGCATTGGCCAGCACCACGTTGCCGGAGCGGTACGACGACAGCAGCCCCGGCACGCCCAGCATCGATTCCGGGTTGAAGGCCAGCGGATCGAGGAAGGCGTCGTCGAGGCGACGATAAATCACGTCGACCGCTTTCGGCCCGTCGGTGGTGCGCATGTAGACCTTGTCGTCACGCACGAACAGGTCCGCGCCCTCCACCAGCTCCACACCCATTTCCCGCGCCAGGAACGCATGTTCGAAGAACGCGCTGTTGAAGCGGCCGGGTGTCAGCACCACCACGCTCGGGTTGTCGATGGGGCTTGAGCTTTTCAGGGTATCGAGCAGCAGGTTCGGATAGTGGTCGATGGGAGCGATGCGTTGCGCCGCGAACAGTTCAGGAAACAGGCGCATCATCATCTTGCGGTCTTCAAGCATGTAGCTGACGCCGCTGGGTGTGCGCAGATTGTCTTCGAGCACGTAGTAGGTGCCGTCGCCATCGCGCACCAGGTCGACCCCGGAGATGTGCGAGTAGATATCGCGGTGCAGGTCCAGGCCCTGCATCGCCAACTGGTACTGCTCGTTGGCCAGCACCTGTTCGGCCGGAATGATGCCGGCCTTGATGATGCGCTGCTCGTGGTAAAGGTCGGCGAGGAACATGTTCAACGCCTTGACCCGCTGGATGCAGCCACGCTCGACGACCCGCCATTCACTGGCGGGGATGCTGCGGGGAATGGTGTCGAAGGGAATCAGGCGCTCTGTCCCCTGCTCATCACCATAGAGCGTGAAGGTAATCCCGGCGCGATGAAACAACAGATCGGCCTCGCGTCGCCGTTGTGCCAGAAGCTCGTCAGGCGTCTCGGCCAGCCAACGGGCAAACTCCCGATAATGCGGGCGGACCTGGCCGCCGGCATCGTACATCTCATCAAAATAGGTGCGGATCATGCCGTACTCCTTGTCACTCGGACGTCCAGACCTTCGCAAGGCCCGTGCCATCGGCATAAACGCTTATATTTCAATCGGTTGGATAATCAAGATGCACGCACCGCACCAATCCTGTGCGACAAATGCCCCAACCTGATTGCCCCCGCTTCATTGCAAGGCGCTGTGATCGCCTGTCACCAGCATAGTCCGTAGGAGCCGGCTTGCCGGCGAAGGGGCCATTAAGTCATGCGTTACTCTTCGAGGACGCCTTCGCTGGCAAGCCAGCTCCTACCGGATTGTGTTCAATTTCCTGGCGGCGAAAACGAAAACGGCCAACCCGAAGGTCAGCCGTCATTGCCAATTGTCACTGTTCATAAGGTTATGCGAGTCGCCCTCGTACCTCCTGTTTCACACCCCAGCCTTCGATGATGCCGCCCAACGGTTCGACCACCGCTTCGAACCCCTGCTCGAAATCGCCGATATCGTCGTAGGTGGCATACATGACTTTGCACAATTCCAGCGCCCAGGCGCCATCGTCGCGCACACTGACTTGCGCATTCAGGGATTCACCATGGTGGAAATGACCTGCCGCCCTGCGTGCCCGCTCCTCGTCCGGGAAAATGGCGTAGAACTCGATGGGATGAAACCGCGAAAAGTCAAAACCGCCTTCTTTCATGCGGCGCAGTACGCTGCTGCTGATGTCTTCTTGATAGGCTGTGCTCATGAAACGTCCTCCTCAAAACGATGGATAGACTTTCCGTACTCCCTCACCCGCAACCGAACAGCGCGAGCGACGGCAATCGAAGTGCCGGCGGGAAACAAGCATGGAGCTGACAAGACCAGACCTTAGCGATTCATTCGCTGATCTCGCTTGCAGAGTAGCCCCAAGATAGAGCCTCTGCCAAGGTCTGGATTTGAATGCGACAGGTGTTGTTCAGATTGGAGCAATACCGAGGATTTGAATGCTGTTCTGCGCCTTGAGTTCTTTGACGCTCGCATCAGTGGTCCGCCCTTCCAGATCGTTCAGATCCAGTTCGGCAGCGACAGGAAGAAGCCTGGCCTTGATGAGCTTGGCGGCACGCTCGTAGTCCGGGCACTCGGTGCACTCAAAGACTTCGTTGACGGTTTCGCCATGATCATCCACGAAAGTGACTTTCCACTTTTGCATTGGTGCCTCCTCGATAAAACCCATGGACGGGCTTACACCTATCTCGACCTTGTTAGCTGGCTAATTGTTCCGCCGAATCTGCACCCATCGCAGATCTCTGTAGGAGCGAGCCTGCTCGCGAAAAACTTGAGAACGCCGCGTTAAATCAGACATCCCGCGTCATCGTTCACGTCCATCGCGAGCAGGCTCGCTCCTACAGGTCTGCGTTTCAATCCATCAGTCGTTGCTTGGCTTGTTCACCGCCTGCAACACGTATTGCGGCAAGGCGAAGGCACCGATGTGGATTTCTGGATTGTAGTAGCGGGTGATGATGCCGCTGCCCGCGAAGCGCTGTTGCAGGGTTTCGCGGGACAACTTGCGATAAGCGGTATTGGTGGCGCCCCAGGCGAAGGTCATCGAGCCGCCGATATAGGTCGGCACGGCGGCCTGGTAGAAGTGCCAGTCCGGGAACAGGCTGCGCAGGCGACCGGCGGTGGTCTTCACTTCTTCGATCTGCATGAACGGCGTGCCGTTCTGGGTCACCAGGATGCCGCCTTCGTTCAGGCAGCGGTGGCAGGCCTGGTAGAAGTTTTCCGAGAACAGCACTTCACCCGGTCCGATCGGGTCGGTGGAGTCGGAAATGATCACATCGAACTTTTCAGTGGTGGTAGCGACGAAACGCATGCCGTCGTCGATCACCAGGTTCAGACGTGGATCATCGAATGCGCCCTTGGAGTGGTTCGGCAGGAACTCCTTGCACATGTCGACCACGGTGCCGTCGATCTCGACCATGGTGATGTGCTCGACACTGCGGTGCTTGGCCACTTCACGCAACATGCCGCCGTCGCCGCCGCCGATGATCAGCACGCGCCTGGCGGCGCCATGGGCCAGGATCGGCACGTGGGTCAGCATTTCGTGATAGATGAATTCGTCGGCTTCGGTGGTCTGGATCACGCCGTCCAGCGCCATCACCCGGCCCATGCGCGGGTTCTCGAAGATCACCAGGTGCTGGTGTTCGGTGCGCACTTCGTGCAGCAGTTTTTCCATGCGAAAACGCTGGCCGTAGCCTTCGTAGAGGGTTTCCAGGTAGTCGCTGGCAGGGATGTTGCTCATGGGAAGTGCTCCGATGAATGCGGGTGGCAACGGACGGTTACCCGCCCATGATGGCCGATCGATCGTCTCGATTGACCGGGAAAGGCGCGCATTCTACGTCGCGGAACATGACAGGTCGAACCTCTTGATCAGTTCGCCTCGATCCTTGTGGGAGCGGGCTTGCCCGCGATGCAGACACCGCGGTCTGTCAGAGACACCGCGCCGATATCATCGCGGGCAAGCCCGCTCCCACAGGGTTAGTGTCGTTTGTGGGAAACCCGTCAGAATTTGACATTGCCCCGTGGCCCGGCGATGGCCCAGATAATCAGCCCCAGCACCGGCAACAGTGCGATCAACAGTACCCAGAGGATTTTCATCCCGGTCTCGGCGCTACTTTTGAATACGTTGATGATGGCCCAGATGTCCAGGGCAAAAATGATCAAGGCAACCAGGCTGTTGAACGTGGAACCCATGGTGACTCCCCTGAAGAGTGATTTGCCCTCTCAGGATAGACGGTCGTCGCGAGGGCTCCCTTTTATTGACAGTGTTTGGTATCAGACGTGGATCGCCACTTTCAGGGCTTCCAGGGATGGCGCGGCGGCGATGCCGACTTCTGCGCACAATTGCAGCACCCGTGGCACGTCATTGCCGTAGACCAGGACCACCTGCAACTCGTCATCGAGCAACTGGCTGAAGTTCATCAGCGTGTAGCCACCGTTTTCCTTGTTCAGGCTGCTCATCTGCACCTGGATGCGGTTGAGCGCGGTCAAGGCTTCGGTCTTGGCCAGTTGCTTGGACTTGAGATTGAACTCCACACCCGGGCCGAATGAGGCGACGATCAGGGCGAACAGGTCCATGTAGGTGTCAGCCTGGAACAGCACCGTTTCCGGCAGGCTGCCGACCACCACCCACTCACCCAGCGGGATCGGGAAGCTGTCGTCGTAGTTGATGTCCGGATTGGCGCTCAAAAAAGCCTGCGGATTGGCGTAGGCCTGCGCCGCTTCGTCTGCGACCTTGAGGATTTCGTCTTCGCCCATGCACCCGGAGCTGATTTTGCTGATGAGTTCGACGAGTGCGGCTTTCATGGGGCGGATCCTGTAGCGAGGGGAATGTTGAGGGCGCGAAGGATAGCGCAAATGTGGACCTGTAGTGAGCGCCCCTCGCCACAAGGCTCAGCGTCAGCCCAGCAGTTTTTCCAGGTGCGCAACGGCATCGGAAGCGCCCATGGTTTTCGCCGCTTCCAGCGCGGTGATGCCATTGGCGTCCCTGGCTTTCGGGTCGGCGCCCTTGCTGATCAGGTAATCGACCACTTCGACGCGGTTGAACATCGCCGCCATCATCAGCGCCGTGCGGCCGTCAAAGGACGAGCCTTCAACCTGCGCGCCGCCATCGACCAAGGCCTTGATCACCGCAAGATCGCCCTTGAAAGCAGCGCCGGCAATCGGACTCTGCCCGTTGTCGTTGCGGATCTCCGGATCGGCCTTGTGCTCCAGCAGGACTTTTACCGTGTCCACATGACCGTGGTACGCAGCCAGCATCAGCAAGGTGTCGCCTTTGTGGTTACGCAGGTTCGGCGGTAACCCCTTGGTCAGCAGCGCGGCCATCATCGCCGCATCGCCCTCCCGTGCCTTGTTGAATACCTGTTCGGCAAATTCAGCGGCTTCTTCGGGGGTCATCTGGCGGCTTTTGTCTGACATTGGCTACTCCCTTCTCTGTCATTCGTAAAAGCCGACAGTTTCCCGAGCCGCCCCGGCACTGTCACTTGTTTTTTCTCATGGGCCGCCATAGCCAGATTCAATAGCGGTACTTGCCGCCCTGAATGTCAGTCAACAATTGCTCCGTGACCTGCACGTAAGTCTGGGTCCCCGGCAGCCAGGCATAGATCGGATCATCACCGGTTTTACCCGGATCGAAAGCCTCGTCCTTGAGTCGGGTCTTCTGATACTTGAAAGTCCCGGTGGTTTCCATTTTCACCTTCACCCGCAGGAACAACGGCACCGCATAAGCCGGCATTTGCTCACGGGCGAAGGCCAGCAGTTCGCTGAAGTCCAGGGTTGCCAGGGATTCGGCGGGGGTAATCGCCGCCATCCCGGCCCGGCCATTGGTATTGCGGATTTCCACGCCATAGGCCACGGCTTCGGAAATACTCGGGTGTTGCAGGAGGATGTTTTCGACCTCCGTGGTCGACACGTTTTCACCCTTCCAGCGGTAGGTATCACCCAGGCGGTCGACGAACTGTGCATGACCAAAGCCGATGCTGCGCAACAGATCGCCGGTGTTGTAGTAGCGGTCGCCCTGCTCGAATACATCGTGGAGCACGACCTTGGCGGTTTTCTGCGGATCGGTGTAGCCATCCAGCGGGGCCTTGTCGTCGATTTTTGCCAGCAACAGCCCCTGCTCGCCCTTGGCGACCTTGCGCATCAGACCATTGGCCCCACGAATCGGCGCGCCGCTGTCGTGGTCGTACGCCACCAGTTCCCAGGACATCAGGGAAAAACCGATGGTGTTGTCGAAATTCAGAATGTTGGTGAACCCGATATTGCCGTCGCTGGCGGCGTACAGCTCACAGATGTGATTCACCGCAAAGCGGGTCTTGAACTCGCTCCAGGCGCCGGGACGCAGTCCGTTGCCGATCATCTTCTTCACATCATGCCGGCTGTCGTCGGCGCTTGGCGGTTGATCGACCAGGTAGCGGCACAGTTCGCCGACATAACCGATGGTGGTCGCCCGGTACTTGCGCACGTCGTTCCAGAACTGACTGGCGCTGAATTTGCGGCGGATGGCGAACCCGCTGGCACCACTGACGGCCGAACCCCAGCACACGCAAAGTCCCGTGGCGTGGTACAGCGGCAAGGTGCAATAGACGACATCGTCCGGACGCATGTCCAGGGCGATCATGCCGAAACTCGCCGAGCTGCGCATCCAGCGTCCGTGCTTGAACACGCCAGCCTTGGGCAGCCCCGTGGTGCCCGAGGTGTAGATATAAAAGCAGGGATCGTCGAAGAAAACCTGCCGGCTGCTGGCCGGGTTGTCGCTGGCGTTGTCGAGACTGACGGTCATCAGGTTGATGAAGCCTTCAGGCGCGATACCCGGTTGGCGCGAGGTGTCCTGATCGGCGACGAACCAGGTTCGTTCAGCCTTGATCGACACCCGATCACGCACCGCCAGGTACGCCGGGACCAACTCCTCACCGACGATGATCGCCACCGGCGCCACCAGATTCACACTGTGCACGAGGGTGTCGCGGGTCTGCGAGGTATTGAGCAGCGCACTGATCGCACCGACCTTGGCCACCGCCAGAATCGTCACCAGCAGTTCCGGGCGGTTCTCGATGAAGACCGCCACCACATCCCCCTTGCCGATGCCTTGGCCGATCAGGTGATGGGCGATGCGGTTGGCCCATTGGTTGACCTCGGAGTAACTGAGCGTCACGTCGTCTTGCAACAGCGCCGGGCCATCCGGGTTGCGCAACGTGGCTTGCTCGAAACACCAGCCCAAACCACACGCCTGGGTCGGGTCCTTGACGTTGGCCACCTTCATGCCCTTCACCACCCGGGGGATGGCTTTGGCAATGGCAGGCAGCTTGCGGAGCATCATGCCCCAGGTAATCGTGTCGTTCGACGTGCGGCTCATGATTGCTCCCGTTCGATCTTTTTTATTGTCGGGCGGCGATGACTGAGCCCGAAAATACGTCAACGGTTCTTGAGCTGTACACGCGGTTTTTGAAATGTTTTGTATCCGCGATCTTGATCTGCGACAGCGCTGCGCGAAGATGATCCCGTGCACGCCAATTGGTTCCATCGAGTCGCCGACGTACCTGCAAAATGCAGGATGCACGATGGCCATTCATGCAGATTGCACGAAAGCAAAAATCACCAAAAAACGTAACTTATTGATTTTTATTAATATTATTCAACTGACATTACTGGCACAAAGGCTGCAACAGTCTCCCCATGCTTGCCATTCAAGTCATCACGGAGCTGAAAGACATGAGCCTTATCCAGGAAAAATTTTCGTCCCTGTTCGCCAACTACGACGTCACCACCCAGGCCCGCCCTGATGGCGGGATCCTGTTGACCCTGAACGGTGGCGAAGACAAAGTGTTCAAGCGCTCGATCTCCTACCAGCAATTGCACAATGGCGACCAGCTGATGTGGGTCATCAGTGCAATTCGCCGCGACCTCGCCGAACAGGCCAGTGAGCTGCCGCAGATTTCCATGCTGCAAAGCCAGCAACGGTTTGCCCTGCCGACCTATCACTCGCTGTAAAAACACTGTAGGAGCGAGCCTGCTCGCGATAGCGGAGTGTCAGTCAACATCAATATTGAATGACAGATCGCAATCGCGAGCAGGCTCGCTCCTACAAGTTGTGTTGTGTTTAGAAGGCTGAAGGATTTATCCGCACAAAGCTGTCCACGGTGACATGCCCCGCCAGTTCCCCGCCCTCACGGGCCAGGCCGCATGTGGCCATACCCGCCGCGCGCGCGGCGTCGAGTTCTTCGACGATGTCCGACAAAAACAGAATTTGCTGCGCTTCGACCTGGATCGCCTGGGTGATGTTGGCGTAGGACTGCGCCTCGCGTTTTGGCCCTGACGTCGTATCGAAGTAGCCGCTGAACAGCGGCGTCAAATCCCCCGCCTCCGAGCAGCCGAAGATCAACTTCTGCGCCTGGATCGAGCCCGAGGAATAAACGAACAGTTGATAGCCGTTCTGGTGCCAGTGCTTGAGCGCTTCGACGGCATCGGGGTAGACGTGGCCTTTCAGTTGCCCGGCCTGGTAGCCCTGCTCCCAGACCATTCCCTGCAACGCTTTCAAGGGCGTGGCCTTGCGGTCTTCGGCAATCCAGCCCAACAGGATCTCGATGACCCGCTCGACGTCAGCATTCGGTTCGTTGCTGTCGCGGCGCACGGCAGCCAGTTGTTCTGCCACGTCGGCGCGTTCGGCGTGCTGACGGACAAACGCCGGCAAGTGTTTGGCGGCATAAGGGAACAGCACGTCGAACACAAAACTCACCGCGCTGGTGGTGCCTTCGATGTCGGTGAGAATCGCTTTGATCGGCATCGACTCAGTCCTCCAGGCGCGGGAATTGGCTGGCGATGTCTTCGCCGGTGAAGTTGGCCACCCAGCCCTCCGGGTTGTTGAACAGACGGATCGCGACGAAATGCGGATGTTCGCCCATGTCGAACCAGTGTTTGGTACCGGCCGGCACCGAGATCAGGTCGTTTTTCTCGCACAGAACCGCGTAGACGTAATCGTCGATGTGCAAGGTAAACAAGCCACGGCCGGCAACGAAAAATCGTACTTCGTCTTCACCGTGGCGATGTTCGTCGAGGAACTTGGCACGCAGTTCGGCTTTTTGCGGGTGATCGCTGTTGAGGCTGATCACGTCGACGGTAACGTAACCGCGTTCGGTCATCAGCTTGTCGATCTGCTCCTGGTAGGCGGCAATCACTTCTTCCTGGGTGGCACCCGGCTGGATCTTCGCCGCCGCTTGCCAACGGTCGAAACGCACGCCCTGCTCGGCCAGGGTCGAGGCGATGTCTTCGAAATGGGTCAGCACCTTGTTGGGAATTTCAGGGCTGGAGACGTGATAAACGGACAGGCTGCTCATCGGGGCAACTCCTTAACGGCTCATGCGTTACGGTTAAAGAGCGAGCGCGTCTTCAACTCGCACTCGAACAAAAATTCAAAGGCCTCGATCTGCCGCAGGGCATCGCTCATGCGCGCGCCCCAGGTGTACAGGCCATGACCGCGGATCAGGTAGCCGACGCAATCGGGATGGGCGTCCAGCCAAGGCTGCACCTTGGCGGCCAGGCGCGCAATGTCCTGGTCGTTGTCGAAAATCGGCACGCGCACCCGGGATTCGTGGGTCGTCACACCGCTGAAGGCTTTTTGCAGTTCGTAGTCTTCGAACTCGATGAAGTCTTGCGGTGTCAGGCGCGACAGCACGGTGGCATTCACCGAGTGGGTGTGCAGCACGGCACCGATCTCTGGGCGCCAGGTGTAGAGCTGGGTGTGCAACAGGGTTTCGGCGGACGGTTTCTTGCCCGGTTCCAGACTGTTTCCCGCCAGGTCAGCGGCCAGCACATCGTCCATGCCGAGTTGCCCCTTGTGCTTGCCGGATACGGTCAGCAAGGCTTCGGTCGGCGACAGACGGGTCGAGTAATTGCTGCTGGTGGCCGGCGACCAGCCGCGGCCATACAGAAAACGCCCGGCGTCGATGATTTCCTGGGCGAGGTGTTCACGGGTAAGGCTCATGGCCTGTCCTCTTGCATACGTGTGGCAATGATAACGGCAGCCGCGACGGCTGCGAGACTGGCAATACTAAAGGTCCATGCCGCGCCGAGGGCGTTCCAGCTGTAGCCGGAATACAAAGCGCCCAATGCGCCACCGGTGCCGGCCAGCGCGGCGTACAGCGCCTGACCCTGGCCTTGCTGGCGCGCGCCGAAGCTACGTTGCACGAATTGAATGGCAGCGGCGTGAAAGCTGCCGAATGTCGCCGCGTGCAGCGCCTGGGCAAACAACAGCACCCAAAGAAACTCCGCGAGCGAACCCAGCAACAGCCAGCGCAACGCCGCCAGCAGAAAACTGGCCATCAGCACCCGGCGCAGCGAGACGCGTGCAAGGATCCGGCTCATGGCCAGAAACATCAGCACTTCGGCGACCACGCCGACCGCCCAGAGCATGCCGATCACGCCACGGCTGTAACCCAGCCGCTCAAGGTGCAGGGTCAGAAAGGTGTAATACGGCCCATGGCTCATCTGCATCAGCGCCACGCAGACGTAAAACGCCAGCACGCCGGGGCTGCGCAACTGCTTGAGGAATCCTTCCCCCGTCACCCGGTTGCCCGGCGCCGGTTGGGCATTGGGCACCCACAGGCTGCTGAGCACGATGCCGGCCATGATCAGCACCAGCGCCGCCGGGTAGATGTCCAGGCTCAGCCATTCGAACAACCGGCCCAGCGCGACCACGGTGATGATGAAACCGATCGAGCCCCACAGGCGAATCTGACTGTAGCGCGAGGTCTGCCCCTGCAAATGTGCCAGGGTGATGACTTCGAATTGTGGCAACACCGCATGCCAGAAGAACGCATGCAAGGCCATGACCATCGCCAGCCAGGCGTAGGTCTTGCTGACGAAAATCAGCGAAAAGGTCAGCAGTGTGCACACCGCGCCGAAGCGTACGATGGCCAGCCGTCGACCGGTGTAGTCGCCCAGCCAGCCCCAGATGTTCGGCGCCACGCAGCGCATCAGCATCGGGATCGCCACCAGCTCGCCGATGCGCGCGGCACTGAATCCGAGGTGATCGAAATACAGCGCCAGAAACGGCGCTGTCGAACCGAGCAAGGCGAAATAGAACAGATAGAAACTGGAGAGCCGCCAGTACGGGAGCGCCGCAGTCGCCATCAGACGGCTGCGACTGTGAAGTCAGCCATTTAAAGCTGACCCAGCACCGGCGTGCTCACACGCACATCGGCGTTCTGCCCACGGTGACGCAGCAGGTGATCCATCAGCACGATCGCCATCATCGCTTCGGCGATCGGCGTGGCGCGGATGCCGACGCACGGGTCGTGACGCCCCTTGGTGATCACTTCTACCGGGTTGCCATGGATGTCGATGGAACGGCCCGGTGTGGTGATGCTCGACGTCGGCTTCAGTGCCAGGTGCGCAACGATTGGCTGACCGGAGGAAATACCGCCGAGAATGCCGCCCGCGTTATTGCTGAGGAAACCTTCCGGGGTCATTTCATCGCGATGCTCGGTGCCACGCTGGGCGACGCTGGCGAAACCGGCGCCGATTTCCACACCCTTGACCGCATTGATGCTCATCAGCGCATGGGCCAGTTCGGCGTCGAGGCGGTCGAAGATCGGCTCGCCCAGGCCCGGCATCACGCCTTCGGCGACCACGGTGATTTTCGCGCCGACCGAATCCTGATCGCGGCGCAACTGGTCCATGTAGGCTTCCAGTTCCGGCACTTTGTCCGGATCCGGACTGAAGAAGGCGTTCTGCTCGACCGATTCCCAGGTCTTGAACGGGATTTCAATCGGCCCGAGCTGGCTCATGTAGCCGCGAATGACGATGCCCTGGCTCGCCAGGTATTTTTTTGCAATCGCCCCCGCCGCCACGCGCATCGCCGTTTCACGGGCCGAGCTGCGTCCGCCGCCGCGGTAGTCGCGCTCACCGTACTTGTGGTGGTAGGTGTAGTCGGCGTGGGCCGGGCGGAACAGATCCTTGATCGCCGAGTAGTCCTTGGACTTCTGGTCGGTGTTGCGGATCAACAGGCCGATGGCGCAACCGGTGGTGCGGCCTTCGAACACGCCAGAGAGGATTTCGACTTCGTCGGCTTCCTGACGCTGGGTGGTGTGGCGGCTGGTGCCGGGCTTGCGACGGTCCAGGTCACGCTGCAGATCCTCCAGGGATATCTCCAGGCCCGGCGGGCAGCCATCGACAATGGCGACCAACGCCGGACCATGGCTTTCGCCCGCGGTGGTGACAGTGAACAGCTTGCCGTAGGTATTGCCGGACATGCAGGACGCTCCGTGAAATGAACCTGAATACGTAATGCGCGCCAGTATACGCAGGCTACCCAAGTAGTTCATCCTCGAACCTTATGGGTGCCTGTGAGTCCAACCGGCACCTTCTTGATGATGGCGCGATGATGCTGCGAGTTCTAGCCTTGAGCCTTACCCTGATTTCCGGCTTCGCCCAGGCGACTGTCCTGCAACGACCGATCACGCTGGATACCGGCACCGGCGAGCTTTTCGGCTCGCTGTTGCTGCCAAAATCCGACGACCCCGTGCCGGTTGTCCTGATCATTTCCGGCTCCGGCCCTACGGATCGTGACGGAAACAACGCCGACGGCGGGCGCAATGACAGCCTCAAGCGGCTGGCCTGGGTGCTGGCCAAACACAACATCGCCAGTGTGCGCTACGACAAACGCGGTGTGGCCGCGAGCCTGGCCGCCACGCCGGACGAACGCAACCTGACGGTGGACGCCTATGTGGCCGACGCCGAAGCCTGGGGCCACAAGCTCAAGACCGATCCGCGTTTCGGCAAGCTGATTGTGCTGGGGCACAGCGAGGGTGCCTTGATCGCCAGCCTCGCAGCGCCCGGCATGGATGCCGATGCGGTGATTTCTGTCTCCGGCAGCGCAAGGCCGGTTGATCAGGTCATCCGCCAGCAACTGGGCAATCGCCTGCCACCGCCGCTGATGCTGCGCAGCAATGAATTGCTCGACAGCCTCAAGGCCGGGAAACCCGACGACAATGTGCCGCCTCCGTTGCAGGCCATTTTCCGTCCGAGCGTGCAGCCGTACCTGATTTCCCTGTTCCGCCAGGACCCGGCCGCAGCGTTTGCCAGGCTGAAGATGCCGGCGCTGATCATCCAGGGCAGCAACGACATCCAGGTCGGCGTCAATGACGCAAGGCTGCTCAAGGCGGCCAAACCGGACGCCGAACTCGCGTTGATCGAGGGCATGAACCACGTCATGCGCATCGTGCCCAACGACGTCAAACGCCAACTGGCGTCCTATAAAGATCCGCAATTGCCCCTGGCGGCGGAACTGGGCACGCGAATCCTCGGGTTTATTGACGGACTTCGCACCAGTTAACCTCTCTTTACCCTCCAGTCCTGGGAAAAACGGCCGATAAGCCTTTGTCGCCAACACATTGGTTGGCGACAAGCTGAGCTTGGACAGGATCTCGCCGTTATGACAGACACCCAGACCTCACCCGACACCACCGCTGAAAAAGACGCACCGCCAGCGGTCGAGCTGCCCTGGGCGGACGTCCACGTCGAGCACCACAAGATGCTCCGTCTGGCGCCGCTGCAGACTGACCGCAACACAGGCGGGCGCCCATTGCGTTTTGTCGAGTTCGGCTATGCCGAACGCAACGACAAGGAGCGCAGCCTGATGCGCATGAGCATCACCCTGCCCGGCCAACGCGTACGCAAGGAGCAGAATCATCTGGACGTGTGGGTCGATCACGCCGAAAAACGCGTGCATTTCGGACCGGAAAGCGGCTTGCAGATTGAACCGCTGAACCGTGGCATAGGCCGATTCCTGGCGGCCCAGGGCATCAACTGGGCGAAGAAGCGCTGGCCAACCTACACCGTCGACGGCGTTGACCTGAACAACAAGGATGCGCTGAACGAAGACACCCGCCTGCGCCGCGATCATTTTTTGCGCGTGCACGGTTTCGACGTGGTGTATGCCGATGCCCAGCATTTGAAAGGCAGCGTCAAGCCGGTCAAGGTCGGCGACCTTTCCGGCGACTGGAACAGCGAAAAGCTGCAGGTCGTGGAAATTCTCGAGGCGGCGCAAATGCTCCAGCAAGCCGAGCAGAACCTGGCCGAGCAGGAAGTCAAACTCAAGAAACACGAAGAGAAAGTCAGCAAATACAAACGCGAGGACGCCGGGCTGCGCTTCACCATTACTTGCCTGGTGGCGTTTGCGGTGTTTCAGGCGGGGTTGCTGATCTGGATTGCCACGCATCGTTGAAGGCTTGAGACCGCGGCGCGACCATCGCGGGCAAGCCACGCTCCCACAGTTCTCGTGTTTGCCGCATCATTTGGGCACGACACAACACCTGTGGGAGCGGGCTTGCCCGCGATAGCATTTCAAGGTCAGACGCGGGAAGCGAATAGAGGCTGATGAACGCGGCACTGTTCGGCCGACAGCATGAACACACCATGGCCGCCACGCGCGAACTCCAACCAGGCAAAGTCGACTTCCGGGTACAACGCCTCGACGTGCACCTGACTGTTGCCCACCTCGACAATCAGCAGGCCCTTCTCGGTCAGATGATCCGCCGCTTCGGCAAGCATGCGCCGCACCAGGTTCAAACCGTCGTCACCGCAGGCCAAACCCAGTTCCGGTTCGTGCTGGTACTCGTCCGGCATGTCGGCAAAATCTTCGGCATCGACGTAGGGCGGGTTCGACACGATCAAGTCGAAACGTTGCCCCGGCAAGCCCCCGAAACCATCGCCCTGCACCGTGTACACACGCTCATCGACACCGTGGCGCTCGATGTTCTGGTTAGCCACTTCCAGCGCTTCGAACGACAGATCGGCCAGGACCACTTCGGCATTCTGGAACTCGTAGGCACAGGCGATACCGATGCAGCCCGAGCCGGTGCACAGGTCGAGAATCCGCGCCGGCTCGGCAGCCAGCCACGGCGTAAAACGATTTTCGATCAGTTCGCCAATCGGTGAGCGCGGGATCAGCACGCGCTCATCAACGATGAACGACATGCCACAGAACCAGGCTTCGCCCAGCAGGTAAGCGGTGGGCACGCGCTCTTCAATGCGGCGCTTGAGCAACAGCTGCAAGTGGACCCGTTCGTCGTCTTCCAGGTTACAGTCGAGGTAACTGTCAGCAATTTCCCACGGCAAGTGCAATGCGCCCAACACCAGTTGACGGGCTTCGTCCCAGGCGTTGTCGGTGCCATGGCCGAAAAACAGATCCTCCCCATGGAAGCGGCTGACAGCCCAACGGATATGGTCACGCAGGGTGCGAAGGCGGGAAGTGATCACGACGGCAAACTCCAGAAAAATCGACGGGCGATTCTACCAGTCAAACGGCGCCACGACGACGCGGGAAAACTACCGACTCAAATGTAGGAGTTATCCGTTTTTTCGCCAGGCTATTGAACAAAACTCGACTATTGACAAGGCTACAGGCCAGCAACGACGGCACCTACGATCGTAGCGATTCACAGAACCGCTCAGCCAGAGGACAATGTCGCAAAAGCCCCACTCCAAGGAGCCCCAGAATGTCCGTTCCAAAAACGATGTTTCAACTCAGCGGCCGCGGTTACCCGGCAGCCAAACTGAGTCAAGCGACCCTTATCATCATCGATGCCCAGAAAGAGTATTTGAGCGGTCCGCTGGCCCTCAGCGGCATGGATGAGGCCGTCGCGAACATCAAGCAGTTACTCGCCGCAGCCCGTGCCGCTGGCCGGCCGATCGTGCATGTCCGCCACCTCGGAACGCTCGGTGGAATGTTCAACCCGCAAGGCGTCGGTGGTGAGTTCATTCCGGGCCTGGAGCCACAGAGTGATGAAACCGTCATCGGCAAATTGCTGCCAAGCGCGTTTCACGGCACCGAATTGGCAAAACGCCTGGAAGACCTCGGCGCCCTCGACCTGATCGTCTGTGGCTTCATGAGCCACTCCAGTGTCAGCACCACTGTACGCGCAGCGAAGAACCTGGGTTTCCGATGCACACTTATTGAAGATGCCTGCGCCACACGCGACTTGCCCTACAAGGGCGGAGTCCTGAGCGCCGCGCACGTTCATCAGACCGAAATGGCGATCATGGGCGACAACTTCGCCACCCTCGCGCTGACCCGCGAACTGATCTGATCGACGCTCAATGAGCGGCCTGGAATGCCGCTCATCCGCAAAAATCTCTCATTTGCCATAATTGTCTTAGCCTCAGGAACATCCCGGTCAACTCCCGGTCGAAGGGCCGATACCCATTGAGGAAGGTCGGAATGAAGTTATCCGATGGTTTTGACGCTCGCCGCTTGCGGCCCAAAGGCCAAAGAAACTGGCGTTTTCGAATCGGCGCGACGTTCGCGGCATTGCTGGCGATGTGCGGCGTGTTGCTCGCCATGGCCGGTACCGCCAGCCTGCTCGGCCACGCACCTGCCTTGGGTGAATTGAACACAAACCGTACCGGGGCTGCCGTGATCCTGGTCATCGGCCTGTTCGTGCTGTACCTCGGTGTCTGGCTGTGGCGCCGCTGCCGTCGTCGCTCGCGGCAGTCGCAAGAACTGGCCATGTCCCCGCACCTGATGAAAAAACACGACTGAGCCAAGCATCGCGCGCGTTTTTGTCGCGCCCGATTCGCTTCGAGTTGGGTAAACTGGCCGCCCTTCGCGGAGGCTGACATGCAAGACGACGATTTTTCCCTGTTCAAGAGCGCGATCCACGGCGTCAAGCCGATCAAGCACGATCGCGCCGAAACCGGCAAACCCAAGGCTGACCGCGCGCAGATTGCCAAGCTGCGTCAGGCGGCCAGCGTGCGCACCGAATCTACCACCGTTGACGGTCTGTCCGATCAGTTCGTCATCGATGTCGGCCCGGAAGACGAGCTGATGTGGGCACGTGATGGCGTGCAGGAAAGCCAGATGCGCAAGCTCAAGATCGGACAGATTCCGTTCGAAGGCAGCCTCGACCTGCACGGCATGAGCGTGGAAAAGGCCCGGGAAACCCTCTGGGCGTTCCTGGCCGAGGCAACCCGATTCGAAATCCGCTGCGTGCGCGTCACCCATGGCAAGGCGGTACGCCTGGATGGCAAGCGGCCGATGATCAAGAGCCACGTCAACACCTGGCTGCGCCAGCATCCACAGGTGCTCGGCTTCACCTCCTGCCAGGCGAAACACGGCGGTGCCGGAGCGGTTTACGTCATGCTCAAACGCACCATGATGGAAGGTCGCGACGAGTAAAGCTGATGCGTCACGCTTGCAGCGTCGTGTCCGCCACCGTACCCTTGCCCTTTGCGTAAAATCCCACAGGTAGTTTCATGTCCCTGGAACAGAATTACACCGCGATCCTTGGCCAACTGGGCGAGGACGTCTCCCGCGAGGGCCTGCTCGACACGCCCAAGCGTGCCGCCAAAGCCATGCAGTACCTCTGCCGCGGCTATGAACAGACACTCGAAGAGGTCACCAACGGTGCCCTGTTCAGCTCCGACAACAGCGAAATGGTGCTGGTCAAGGACATCGAGTTGTACTCGTTGTGCGAACACCACCTGCTGCCGTTCATCGGCAAGGCTCACGTCGCCTACATCCCGAGCGGCAAGGTCCTGGGCCTGTCGAAGGTGGCGCGGATCGTCGACATGTACGCCCGCCGCCTGCAGATCCAGGAAAACCTCAGCCGCCAGATCGCCGATGCGGTCCAGCAAGTCACCGGTGCCCTGGGCGTTGCCGTGGTGATCGAGGCCAAGCACATGTGCATGATGATGCGCGGCGTGGAAAAGCAGAATTCGACGATGATCACCTCGGTGATGCTCGGTGAGTTCCGCGAGAATGCAGCCACCCGCAGCGAATTCCTCAGCCTCATCAAGTAATTCGCGGCACGAAGAAAACCGGCGTTCATCGCCGGTTTTTTTTCGCCCGCAAAAAATCAGGTAAGCTGCGCGCCCTTATTCATTTGCACCGTGAGGCTTTCAACGTGTTCGTAAAAGCGCTTCGTGTCGGCCTTGGCCAACTGATCATCTTCATCGACTTCATCACGCGCCCGGGCAAAAAGCAGCGCCCGGCGGAGGCTCAGGCGCAAGTCAACTCGGCGGCCAAGGGCCTGACGCTGTATCAATTCCACGCCTGCCCGTTCTGCGTGAAGACCCGCCGCACCCTGCGCCGCCTGAATGTGCCGGTGGCCCTTCGCGATGCGAAGAACAACGAGCAGGATCGCCAGACCTTGCTGGAGCAAGGCGGCAAGATCAAGGTGCCGTGCCTGCGCATTGAAGAGAATGGCCAGACCACCTGGATGTATGAGTCCAAGGTGATCATTGATTATCTGGATAAGCGTTTCGCTGCAGCCTGATGGATTTGCTCTGGCAGTACCGGCCTCATCGCGGGCAAGCCCGCTCCCACAGTGATCTACGGCGCTCACAAAACCTGTGGGAGCGGGCTTGCCCGCGATGAGGGCGGCCCAGACAATCCAAATCCCGAACAAAAATAAACCGGCTCCAGGGCCGGTTTATTTTTGTCTGCCCTCAGGCTGCTTCTGTTCCCAGTGCCTGTCGCACCACCGCCGCCAACCGCTTGAGCCCTTCATCCAGCCGCGCCGGATCAATGTGACTGAAGTTCAACCGCAGATACCCCGGATGGTTATCCGGCTCGGGGAAGAACGGCTCGCCCGGCATGAACGCCACGTCATTGGCCAACGCGGCGTCGAGCAAGGTGCGGGTGTCCTGCGGTTGCTTGAGTTTCAGCCAGAAAAACAGCCCACCCTGCGGCACGTTCCAGTCCGCCAGATCGGAGAAATGCGTGATCAGTGCCGCCTGAAACGCATCCCGACGCCCACGGTAAAAGTCACGCAATTCACTGCGGTGTTGCCGGTACCTTTCGCTGCCGATCCATTGCAGTGCCTGCCACTGACCTACCCGATTGGTGTGCAGGTCCGCCGATTGCTTGAGTTTCAACAGATGGGGAAACAGGTCAGGGCTGGCGATCAGAAAGCCGACGCGCAATCCCGGCAGCAGGGTTTTCGACACGGTGCCGGTGTAGATCCAGCTGGCTTTTTTCAAGCGACTGACAATCGGCGTGGCGCTGCCGCTGTCGAAGGTCAGTTCGCGGTAAGGCTCGTCTTCAATCAGTGTTACGCCGAATTCATCCAGCAACGCCGCCACCGCATCGCGCCTGGATTCGCTGTAACGCACGGCCGATGGATTCTGGAAGGTCGGGATCAGGTAGATGAAGGCCGGGCGGTGTTGTTCCAGACGAGCGCGAAGCGCCACAAGGTTCGGCCCGTCGGCTTCCAGCGGCACGGTCAGGCAATCGGCGCCGAACAGTTGGAAGATTTGCAACGCCGCCAGATAAGTCGGCGCTTCGAGCAGGATCTCGGTGCCCTTGTCGATGTACAGCTTGGCGGCAAGGTCCAGGGTCTGCTGTGAGCCGCTGACCACCAGCACCTGGCTGGCCTCGCACGGCACACCCAACGCTCGCGCTTCGCCAGCCAACGCTTCGCGCAGCGCCGGCTCTCCTTCGCTCATGCCGTATTGGCCGATGGACAGTGGCATCTCGGCCCATTCGACCTTCGGCAACATGGCTTCGGCTGGCAGGCCACCGGCAAACGACATCATCTGCGGACGCTGGGCCGCGGCAAGGATTTCACGGATCAAAGAACTTTTAAGGCGCGAGACACGTTCGGAAAAAGCCATGGGATCACCGGTAGCGAGGCACGTGGAAAATGAGTCAAACTTGTTGACCGAAATTACGCTTGATCGAATGGATACGTCAATATGCTTGACCTTAAAAACCCCCTTTCTCAGCAACAGGCCATGGAAGCGTTTTTCTTCGGCTACCAGGCCTTCACCGCCAAGGCCGATGAAATGCTCGAACGTCGTGGCCTGAGTCGGGTACACCAACGCATCGTGTTTTTCATCGCCCGCTATCCGAACCTCAGCGTCAAGGAGCTGCTGGCATTGCTCGGGGTGAGCAAGCAGGCGTTGAACATGCCGCTGCGTCAGTTGGTCGAGATGCATCTGGTCGAGAGCGTCGCGTCCGAAACCGACAAGCGTAAGCGGTTGCTGGAACTGACCGACGACGGTGCCCGTTTCGAACAGTCGTTGCGCCGTGAGCAGGTGAAATTGCTCGAGCGGGTGTTCGCCGAGGCTGGGGCGACAGCGGTGAGTGGGTGGTTGGCGGTGAACCTGGCGTTGGGAAAAAGTCAGGCGCCCCTTGATTGACCGGGCTGACCTCATCGCTGGCAAGCCAGCTCCCACAATGGTCGGCGTCTTACAAAAAATGTGAAGAACGCCTCGAACTCTGTGGGAGCTGGCTTGCCAGCGATGGGGCCGGAAAGGGCGATATATCCCTATTGCCAAACTTTTCGTCTACAAAATCAAAAACATTATTTGCTTTATTTGTATACAAAAGCATAATCCACTTCGTGCGAGTTCCTGACCAACAAGTCAACAAATTCGCAAGTGCCTCAAAGGGCCGCTGCCACCCTCATGGGTCCGGCCCTGGAAATAAAAATAAAACTCTTGAGGAGTACTCGCTGTGGAAAGCCGCAAATCCGAAGCATCGACGCTGGAACTCTCGCCGCCATTACGCAATGGTTTGCTGGAACGCCTGTTCAAACTCAGCTTGCATGGCACCACGGTGAAGACCGAGTTGATTGCCGGACTGACAACCTTCATCACCATGGCCTACATCATTTTCGTCAACCCCAACATCATGGCCGATGCCGGAATCGATCACGGTGCCGCATTCGTCGCCACCTGCATCGCCGCCGCACTCGGTTGCCTGTTGATGGGCCTGTACGCCAACTGGCCGGTCGGCCTGGCACCGGGCATGGGGCTGAACGCCTTCTTCACCTACACCGTGGTCGGCACCATGGGCTACAACTGGGAAACCGCCCTCGGTGCGGTGTTTGTTTCAGGTGTGTTGTTCATGATCCTGACCTTCTCGCGGATCCGCGAATGGTTGCTCAACAGCATCCCGGTCAGCCTGCGCTTCGCCATGGGCGCCGGCGTGGGACTGTTCCTGGGGCTGATCGGACTGAAAACCGCGGGTATCGTCGTTGATAGCCCGGCCACGCTGATCAAGCTCGGCTCCCTGCGCGAACCCGGCCCGCTGCTCGCCGCCGTGTGCTTCCTGATGATCGCCATCCTCAGCTACCACAAGGTGTTCGGCGCGATCCTCATCAGCATCATCACCGTGACCCTCGCCGGTTGGGGCCTTGGGCTGGTGCACTACGAGGGCATCATGTCCGCCCCGCCGAGCCTCTCCCCGACCTTCATGGCCATGAACGTCGCCGGCGTGTTCAACGTCAGCATGATCAGCGTGGTCCTGGCGTTCCTTTTCGTGCACATGTTCGACACCGCCGGCACCTTGATGGGTGTTGCCCAGCGCGCCAACCTGGTGGGCGCCGATGGCCGGATCGAAAACCTTTCCCGCGCCATGAAAGCCGACAGTGCTTCCAGCGTATTCGGCGCAGTGGTGGGCGTTCCACCCGTGACAAGCTACGTGGAAAGTGCGGCCGGTGTGGCCGCTGGTGGTCGGACTGGTCTTACCGCAGTCACCGTTGGCGTGCTATTTATAGCAGCAATGTTTTTCGCACCACTGGCCGGCATGATTCCCGCCTATGCCACCGCTGGCGCACTGATTTATGTGGCAATGCTGATGATGGGCGGCATGGCCCACATCGAATGGGACGAAGCGACCGACAGCATTCCGGCGATCGTCACCGCAATCATGATGCCGCTGACCTTCTCGGTCGCCGACGGTATCGCGCTGGGCTTCATCACCTACGTGGCGCTGAAGGCCGGCACCGGCAAGTACAAGGAAATCTCGGTCAGCCTGTGGGTGCTCTGTGCGATCTTCATCGCCAAGTTCATCTTCTTGTAAACCACAGGCCGTACAGGCTTGAAAACAGCCTCACCCCGTCGGGTGGGGCTTTTGTGCAAATGGAGGAAAGTGATGAGTCTGGAAACCTGGCTGCTGTTCAGCGGCGCTGCGCTGATAGTGATCCTGATCCCGGGGCCCCTGTCTTTGCTGATGATCAGCAACAGTCTGAATTACGGCCTGCGCCGCTCTTATCCGGCCTTTCTTGGCGGCGTATCGGCCTCGATCTGCCTGCTGAGTGCGTCGGCGCTGGGCCTGGGTGCGTTGTTGCTGGCTTCGGAACAGCTGTTCAGTGCCCTGAAGATCCTTGGCGCGCTTTACCTGTTCTACCTCGCCTGGCAGAGCTGGCAGCAGTCGCGCCAACCGTCCCAGGGCGCTGAAGTGCCACAGGCAGCCGCGGTGCCACGCTTTCGCGCACTGTTCGGACGGGCGTTCATGTTGGGCGCGAGCAACCCGAAAGACATTCTGTTCTTCGCCGCTTTCCTGCCGCAGTTCTTGAGTGCCGAACAGCCGTTCCTGCCGCAACTGTTGGTGATGATTGCGACCTGGACCCTGCTCGACCTGCTGTGCAAATTGGCCTATGGCCTCGGCGCCCATGGTGCGGCGCGGTATCTGCGCAGCGGCAAGGGCCAGAGCTGGTTCAACCGGGTGAGTGCCGGGTTGTTCAGTGGCGCGGGTGCTGCGTCTCTGTTGAGCCGTTAAAAGCATCGCCAGCAAGCCGGCTCCTACAGTAGGTGAACACAAAACCTTGTAGGAGCCGGCTTGCTGGCGATGGCGCCAGACCATGCGCCACATTTCCACAGGCGAAAAAAAGCCCGCAGTGTGAGCGGGCGAAAGACCAAAGAAGCTATATGCGCAGTCGCTTCCAGGGTGCAGCAGCTGCTTGGGGGATCAGCTGCCGCGGTATGTCGAATAGCTGTAAGGCGAAATCAACAGCGGCACGTGGTAGTGATCCTGCTCGGCGGAGATGCCGAAACGCAGCACCACGACATCCAGGAAAGCCGGTTCCGGCAGTTTGACGCCACGGGCGCGGTAGTAATCGCCGGCATGAAACTGAACCTGATAGACCCCGGTGCGGTAGTCATCGCCTTGCAGCAGCGGTGCATCGACACGGCCATCGCTGTTGGTGACTGCAGTGGCGACCAATTCCAGCTGCGAACCTTCAACGCGGTACAACTCGACCTTGATCGAGCTGCCCGGGCAACCGTGTGCTGCGTCCAAAACGTGTGTAGTCAAACGTCCCATTGATTCTGCGCGCCTGCCTGCGTGGAGCAGTCAGACTTCGCGCCTCCCGAAGTCAGTTGAAAAGGAGACCGCACCGATTCGGAGCACGAAAAGCTGCGGCGAGCGATTGATTAAGACACTTTTCATAAAAATTGTACACAATAAAAACGACATTTTTCCCGTAACCCCCGCCACCGACGCATTTGGCATCGATTTCCGGCCAAACCGCACAGTCTATGAACCCTTCATCAAATTACTGACCAGTCAGGCAGATTTCTTGCAGGCTCACGCCAATCGCAGTAAAAGATGACAGTCGGTGAAAAATGCGAAAATTCAGGCTTACAAAGTGAATATAAAGTTGTATACAATCAGCCCATCGCTGTGACGCAAGCCTGCCATCCAATCTTCAGCTGCGTCACACCAACCGTCATCATCGAACAAGAAGGAAGCCTGCAGTGAGCGCTGACTACCCACGCGACCTGGTCGGTTACGGCAGTAACCCTCCGCACCCACACTGGCCGGGCAATGCCCGAATCGCCCTGTCGTTCGTACTCAATTACGAAGAAGGTGGCGAGCGCAACATCCTGCACGGCGACAAAGAGTCCGAAGCGTTCCTCTCGGAAATGGTTTCTGCTCAACCGCTGCAAGGCGCGCGCAACATGAGCATGGAGTCCCTTTACGAGTATGGCAGCCGTGCCGGCGTGTGGCGGATCCTGAAGCTGTTCAAGGAATTCGACATTCCGCTGACCATTTTCGCCGTGGCCATGGCCGCCCAGCGTCACCCGGAGGTGATCCGCGCCATGGTCGATGCCGGCCACGAGATCTGCAGCCACGGCTATCGCTGGATCGACTACCAGTACATGGACGAAGCCCAGGAACGCGAGCACATGCTCGAAGCGATCCGCATCCTCACCGAAATCACAGGCATTCGCCCGCTGGGCTGGTACACCGGCCGCACCGGCCCGAACACCCGTCGCCTGGTGATGGAAGAAGGCGGTTTCCTCTACGACTGCGACACCTACGACGATGACCTGCCCTACTGGGAACCGAACAACCCGACCGGCAAGCCGCACCTGGTGATCCCGTACACCCTGGACACCAACGACATGCGCTTCACCCAGGTCCAGGGTTTCAACAAGGGCGACGACTTCTTCGAATACCTCAAGGATGCGTTCGACGTGCTCTACGCCGAAGGCGCCGAAGCACCGAAAATGCTGTCGATCGGCCTGCACTGCCGCCTGATCGGCCGTCCGGCGCGTCTGGCTTCCCTCAAGCGCTTTATCGAATACGCTAAAAGTCATGAACAGGTGTGGTTCAGCCGTCGCGTCGACATCGCGCGCCACTGGCAGGAAACCCACCCGTACCAAGGGGCTGCCAAATGAGCACCTTTCAAACCCTGAAACCATCGACCCTGAGCCGCGATGCTTTCGTCGCCGCTTTCGCCGACATCTACGAACATTCGCCATGGGTGGCCGAGAAGGCCTTCGACCTGGGCCAGGATGCTTCGATCGACGAGATCGAAACCCTGCACCAGCGCATGAGCGACATCCTGTTGAGCGCCGATCACACCAGTCAGCTGGCACTGATCAACGCTCACCCGGACCTGGCCGGCAAAGCCGCCGTCCAGGGGCAACTTACCGAAGCCAGTACCAATGAACAGGCTGGCGCCGGTATTCACCAATGCACGGCCGAAGAGTTTTCTCGCTTCACCGAGCTGAACGACGCCTACAAGGCCAAGTTCAAGTTTCCCTTCATCATGGCGGTAAAAGGCAGCAACCGGCATCAGATCCTCGCAGCGTTCGAAACGCGCATCCACAACCCGGTCGACACCGAGTTCAAGTGCGCGCTGGCGGAGATCAACAAGATCGCCCTGTTCCGATTACTGACCCTATAGCGAACCTGGCCAAAGCGGATTCAAGAACGCCGAAACCGCCCAAGGCCTGGCAAGCATCCCAAGCCAACTTATTAAAGGCAGACAAGAAGAATGAAAGCTTACGCCGTACCTTTCGAGAAGTTCGTCAACCTGGCCGACGCCCGCCTGGGCACCAAAATCATCTCGGTCACCGATGACTGGTTCGCAGACGCCAACCGTCTGTTCCAACCGACCCCGGCCGTATGGAAGGAGGGCGTGTTCGATGACAACGGCAAGTGGATGGACGGCTGGGAGTCGCGTCGCAAGCGCTTCGAAGGCTTCGACAGCGCAGTGATTCGCCTGGGCGTGCCGGGTTCGATCAAGGGCGTCGACATCGACACTTCATTCTTCACCGGCAACTTCCCGCCATCGGCCTCCCTGGAAGCCTGCTTCCTGGCCTCGGGCGAGCCGAACGAAAACACCCAGTGGGTTGAAGTGCTGTCGGCCGTCGAGCTGCAAGGCAACAGCCACCACTACCACGAAATCAACAATGACCAGGCCTTCAGCCACCTGCGTTTCAACATCTACCCGGATGGCGGCGTGGCCCGCCTGCGTGTGTACGGTGTGCCGTTCCGCGACTGGTCGGCCATCGGCGACAACGAACAGGTCGACCTGGCCGCAGCCCTCAACGGCGGCCGCGCCCTCGCCTGCTCCGACGAACACTTCGGCCGCATGAGCAACATCCTTAACCCGGGTCGTGGCATCAACATGGGCGACGGCTGGGAAACCGCGCGTCGTCGTACGCCGGGCAATGACTGGGTGATCGTCGCTCTGGGCCATGCCGGTGAAGTCGAGAAAGTCATCGTCGACACCCTGCACTTCAAGGGCAACTACCCGGACAGCTGCTCGATCCAGGGCGCATTCGTGAAGGGCGGTACCGACAGCCAGATCGAAACCCAATCGCTGTTCTGGCGCGAACTGCTGCCAAGCCAGAAGCTGGAAATGCACGCCGAACACACCTTCGCCGAGCAGATCAAGGCACTTGGCCCGATCACCCACATCCGCCTGAACGTGTTCCCGGACGGTGGTGTGAGCCGCCTGCGCGTTCTCGGCAAGGTCGCGAAGTAATGCTGAGCCTGTAGGAGCCGGCTTGCCGGCGAAGGCGTCAGTGAGGGCGCCTTCGCTGGCAAGCCAGCTCCTACAAAAAAGCAGAACCCCAACATATTTGAGATCAAGAAGACCAGCATGCGCACACTGACGATTGAACCGCTGACCAAAGAAGCCTTCGCCCCTTTCGGTGACGTGATCGAAACCGACGGCAGCGATCACTTCATGATCAACAACGGTTCGACCATGCGCTTCCACAAACTGGCGACGGTGGAAACCGCCACGCCAGAGGACAAGGCGATCATCAGCATTTTCCGCGCCGACGCGCAGGACATGCCGCTGACCGTCAGCATGCTGGAGCGCCATCCGCTGGGCAGCCAGGCTTTCATTCCGCTGCTCGGCAACCCCTTTCTGATCGTGGTCGCGCCACTTGGCGATGCACCTGTATCAGGCTTGGTCCGCGCCTTCGTCACCAACGGCAGGCAGGGCATTAATTACCATCGCGGCGTCTGGCACCACCCGGTGCTGACGATCGAAAAGCGGGATGACTTCCTGGTGGTTGATCGCAGTGGCACAGGCAATAACTGCGATGAGCATTTTTTCAAAGAGGATGAGCGTTTGATCCTCGCCCCCCACCAATAAGAGAAGGTCCGATCACTCGACTACAGAGTGACGGGCGAGAGGTAAAGACTGTGGAAGCACATCTGTTGGAATGGCTGAACCTGAGCGTGCGCTGGGTTCACATGATTACTGGCGTGGCCTGGATCGGTGCGTCGTTCTATTTCGTCTGGCTGGAAAACAACCTCAACCGGGTCAACCCGAAAAGCGGTCTGGCTGGCGATTTGTGGGCAATCCACGGTGGCGGTATCTACCACCTGGAAAAATACAAACTGGCTCCACCGACCATGCCGGACAACCTGCACTGGTTCAAATGGGAAGCCTACTTCACCTGGATGTCGGGTATCGCGCTGCTGTGCGTGGTGTTCTACTCCAACCCGACGCTCTACCTGCTGGCGCCGGGCAGCACCCTGAGCGGTCCTGAAGGCGTGGCCATCGGCCTGGGCTCGTTGTTCATCGGCTGGTTCATCTACTCCTTCCTGTGCGACTCGGCCTTGGGCAAACGCCCTGCCCTGCTGGGTTTCATCCTGTTCGTACTGATCATCGGCGCGGCCTACGGCTTCAGCAAAGTGTTCAGCGGTCGGGGTGCGTACCTGCACGTCGGCGCGATCATCGGCACCATCATGGTCGGCAACGTGTTCCGCATCATCATGCCAGCGCAGCGCGCACTGGTCGCGGCGATCGCCGAGAACCGCACGCCGGATCCGGCACTGCCGGCCAAAGGCCTGCTGCGTTCGCGTCACAACAACTACTTCACCTTGCCAGTGCTGTTCATCATGATCAGCAACCACTTCCCGAGCACCTACGGCAGCCAGTACAACTGGTTGATCCTGGCCGGGATCGCGGTACTGGCGGTGTTGGTGCGTCACTACTTCAACACCCGTCACGACAGCCACAAGTTTGCCTGGACCCTGCCTGTGGCAGCCGTCGGCATGATCAGCCTGGCTTACGTCACCGGCCCTGCGCCGTTGAACAGCCCGGAAGTGGCCAAGGCACCGGCGAAAATCGAATACCAGCCGCTGCCGGAAACAGCCGTGGGTGGTGGCTTGAAACCCGCTGAAGCCAAACCTGCCGAAGCGCCGGCAGCTGCACCGGCGCAGGCATCCAACGCCGGCCCTGGCTTTGACAAGGTGCACAGCGTGATCCAGGAACGTTGCGCGGTTTGCCATTCGGCCAAGCCGACCAGCCCACTGTTCAGCGCAGCTCCCGCCGGTGTGATGTTCGACACCCCCGAGCAAATCCGTCAGAACGCCGCGCGGATCCAGGCGCAAGCCGTCACCAGCCAGATCATGCCACTGGGCAACATCACGCAGATGACCCAGCAGGAGCGTGACCTGATCGGTGCCTGGATTGTTCAGGGTGCTCCGACCAACTGATCGTTGAAAAGCATCGCCAGCAAGCCGGCTCCTACGGATCTATGTCGTTCACAAATGATACGACCGACCCAAAACCTGTAGGAGCCGGCTTGCTGGCGATCAACCGCATAGCGGTTGCCTGATGCAAAAAATCACAAGAATAAAAAGATCCGAGGTGTTGCATGTCCGAGCTATCCGAAGCGCGCATCCCCGACGCACCCGCCATTCAGCGTTTGCCCCTTTTGCAACTGATCCTGGTTGGCCTGCAACACGTTCTGCTGATGTACGGCGGAGCCATCGCAGTGCCGCTGATCATCGGACAGGCCGCTGGCCTGAGTCGTGAAGAAATCGCCTTCCTGATCAACGCCGACCTGCTGGTGGCTGGCATTGCCACCATCGTCCAGTCCCTCGGCATCGGCCCCATGGGCATTCGCATGCCAGTGATGATGGGCGCCAGTTTCGCCGCCGTCGGCAGCATGGTCGCCATGGCCGGCATGCCCGGTATCGGTCTGCAGGGGATCTTCGGCGCCACCATCGCCGCCGGGTTCTTCGGCATGCTCATCGCCCCGTTCATGTCCAAAGTCGTACGTTTCTTCCCGCCGCTGGTGACCGGCACGGTCATCACCTCGATCGGCTTGTCGCTGTTCCCCGTGGCCGTGAACTGGGCCGGCGGTGGTTCCGGCGCCGCTCAATTCGGCTCCCCCATCTACCTGACCATTGCTGCGCTGGTGCTGGGTACCATTCTGTTGGTGCACCGCTTCATGCGCGGTTTCTGGGTCAATATTTCCGTGCTGATCGGCATGTGCCTGGGCTACGTGCTCTGCGGCCTGCTCGGCATGGTCGACCTCAGTGGCATGGCTCAGGCGCCGTGGCTGCAATTCGTCACCCCGTTGCATTTCGGCATGCCGAAATTCGAACTGGCGCCGATCCTCTCGATGTGCCTGGTGGTAGTGATCATCTTCGTCGAGTCCACCGGGATGTTCCTGGCGCTGGGCAAGATCACCGGCCAGGAAGTCTGCCCACGGATGCTGCGTCGCGGCTTGCTGTGCGATGCCGGCGCCTCGTTCTTCGCCGGGTTCTTCAACACCTTCACCCACTCCTCCTTTGCCCAGAACATTGGCCTGGTGCAGATGACCGGCGTGCGCTGCCGTTCGGTGACCATCGTTGCCGGCGGGTTGCTGATCGTGCTGAGCCTGCTGCCCAAAGCCGCGTTCCTGGTGGCCTCGATTCCGCCGGCAGTACTGGGTGGCGCAGCGATCGCGATGTTCGGCATGGTCGCCGCCACCGGGATCAAGATTCTCCAGGAAGCCGACATCGGTGACCGTCGCAACCAATTGCTGGTGGCGGTGAGCATCGGCATGGGTCTGATCCCGGTGGTGCGCCCGGAGTTTTTTGCCCACCTGCCCGTGTGGATGAGCCCGATCACTCATAGCGGCATCGCCATGGCCACCCTCAGCGCGCTGACGCTGAACCTGCTGTTCAACATCCTTGGCGGCGCCGAACGCGCAGCTGTCAACGACTGTCACGCCCACTCGCACTAAGTCAGAAACGCAAAAACCCTGTAGGAGCCGGCTTGCCGGCGAAGGCGGAGTGTCAGACGACATTGATGTCGGACTTGCCGGCCCCTTCGCTGGCAAGCCAGCTCCTACAAGGTTTGGGGCTGCCTGCGCCTCGCAAAAATAAAAACAAGAGGGAGCAACAGATGATTCGGACACAAACCAACTTGCTGTTGTGTGGTGGCCTGCTGGCCGCAAGTCAGGCCATGGCCGGCGATTTACTGCTGTGGCAGACCAACAGCCTGAGCTACCTGTACGGCAAGGATTTCGTGGTCAACCCGCACATCCAGCAGACGATCACCTTCGAACACGCTGACCGCTGGAAGTACGGCGACAACTTCATGTTCATCGACAGCACTTACTACAACGGCGACAAAGACCGGAACAAAGGCGTTCACGCCTATTACGGCGAGTTCAGCCCGCGCCTCTCCTTCGGCAAGATCCTCGACCGCCGTTTCGAGTTCGGCCCGATCAAGGACGTGCTGCTGGCCATGACCTACGAGAACGGCGAAGACGACACCGAGGCCTACCTGATCGGCCCTGGTTTCGACCTTGCGGTACCGGGCTTCAATTTTTTCACCTTGAACTTCTATTACCGTCAGACCGAAGGCTCGCGTCCCGGCGACGATGTCTGGCAGATCACGCCGGCCTGGTCCTACACCCTGCCATTGGGCAACTCGAACCTGTTGATCGACGGCTACATCGACTGGGTGGTGGATAACGACCAGAACTCACATGGCACTTATCACGCCAACCTGCACTTCAACCCGCAGATCAAGTACGACCTGGGCAAGGCCCTGGGCTGGCGGGAGAAACAGGTATACGTCGGCGCCGAATACAGCTACTGGAAAGACAAGTACGGCATCGAAAACAGCTCCCGTTTCGACACCAATGAAAACACCACCAGCCTGCTGGTGAAGGTGCATTTCTGATGTTGCCCCGCAACCGCGCCCCAAACCTGTCGTCGGTGCGCCGTTGCGGAGCACTTGAGACCTGGCCGAGGAGTCAGTATTCTCCGCGGCCGCCCGAATCCGGTTTAAAAAAAAGCCCGGATATAAAACCTGACCAGCAGGCCAACTTATCCCGGCGCTGGCAGGCACCAAGGCACTCCAAAACCCCTCTCAATCGACTGCTCTTGAGCCGCCGAACGGGAGTTTTTTTGCTTTTTGAAAGCCTTGGCCCAGCTCTTGCCAACAGCACAAAAGCTGACCGAACGGATGATTTTTTACCGCTACAGAACAGGCGCCACACCAGAGCGCCGACCTTAAAAAAATAACGTGGAACCACCTACTTTTTGGGAGCAACCGAATGAAACGTACGTGCACTAGCCTGATGCTGGCGGGATCGATGCTGGCCGGGGGCCAGGCCATGGCCGGCGATTTGCTGCAGTGGCAGAACAACAGCCTGACCTACCTGTATGGTAAAGACTTCCAGGTCAACCCGCGCATCCAGCAGACGGTGACCTTCGAACACGCCGATGGCTGGAAGTACGGCGACAACTTCTTCTTCATCGACAAAATCTTCTACAACGGTAAGGAAGACGCCTTCGCAGGCAAGAACACCCACTACGGCGAGTTCAGCCCGCGCCTGTCGTTCAACAAGATCTTCGACCAGAAATTCGAGTTCGGCCCGATCAAGGACGTCCTGCTGGCCATGACCTACGAGTTCGGTGAAGACGACACCGAGTCCTACCTGATCGGTCCGGGCTTCGACCTGGCCATCCCGGGCTTCGACTACTTCCAGTTGAACTTCTACAACCGTCATACCGAAGGCGACCGCCCGGGTGACAACATCTGGCAGGTCACGCCGGTCTGGTCCTACACCATCCCGGTGGGTGACTCGGATGTGCTGATCGATGGTTTCATGGACTGGGTCGTCGACAATGACGTGAACAAAAAAGGCGAATACCACGCCAACCTGCACTTCAATCCGCAGATCAAGTACGACCTGGGCAAGGCATTGAACCTGGGCGCCAAGCAGTTGTACGTCGGTGTCGAGTATGACTACTGGAAAAACAAGTACGGGATCGAAGACAGCCAGGGCTTCAAGACTGATCAGAGCGTGACCAGCTTCCTGGTCAAGGTTCACTTCTGATCTGAACACCTCCTGTAGGAGCGAGCCCGCTCGCGATGGTCGTGAACGATAACGCTGGGGTCCTGACACCCCGCGGCGTCCTGTCGTCCATCGCGAGCAGGCTCGCTCCTGCATGAGATAGCCGCGTCGCCAATCTCAAGCCGAAACCAAAGGCTCCACTATCCCCAGAAACCGGCACAACTCCCCGCGCTTGGCCAACGCATCCCGCCGCCCCAGTTCGATCAACTCGCTGCAATACCCCGCCTCGAACAGCAGGTAACTCAAAACCCCTGCCCCGCTGGTCTTGGTCGCGCCCGGTCCACGCAGGAACAGGCGCAATGCGGGTGGCAGTTCCTGGCGATGTCGCGCGGCAATCTCGTCGATTGGCTGGCTTGGTGAAATCACCAGCACGTCCACCGGTGCCACGCCCAAAGCGCGGGTCGGCGTGCCGTCGGGCATCAGGTGACTGAACTGGTTCAGGCGCTGCAGCAACTCGATGTCACTTTCCAGGCTATCAATGAACGTACTGTTGAGCATGTGCCCGCCAATCTGCGCCAGGGTGGGTTGTTGCCCGGTGTAAGCGCGTTGCAGTGGCTGCTCCGGATCGAAGCCACGCGGGTTGCCACTGACGCCCACCACCAGCACGCGACTGGCGCCCAGATGCAGCGCCGGACTGATCGGCGCCGACTGACGCACCGCGCCATCACCGAAATATTCTTCGCCGATTTTCACCGGGGCGAACAGCAGCGGAATGGCCGAACTGGCGAGCAGGTGTTCAACGGACAACCGGGTGGGAACGCCGATGCGTCGATGGCGCAACCAGGCATCGATCTTGCCGCCGCCCTGATAGAAGGTGACTGCCTGGCCGGACTCATAGCCGAACGCCGTGACTGCCACCGCATGCAATTGCTTCTGTGCGATCGCTTCGGCGATACCGCCCATATGCAGTTTGTTGTTGAGCAGATGACGCAGCGGAGAACTGTTGAGCAACGCCACCGGCATGTGCTTACCGATGCCGAGCAAACTGTGGCTGACAAAGCGGCTGGCCTGGCGGATCACGCCCGGCCAGTCGCTGCGCAGCACCAGATGGCTGCGGAAGCCCTGCCAGAAAGCGGTCAGGCGTTCGATGGCGTTACGAAAGTCCATTGCCCCGCTGGCGAGGCTGACCGCGTTGATCGCGCCCGCCGAAGTGCCGACGATCACCGGAAACGGATTGTTCGCCCCCGGCGGCAGCAACTCGGCAATCGCCGCCAGCACCCCGACCTGATAGGCCGCCCGAGCCCCGCCGCCGGAAAGAATCAACCCTGTAACCGGTTCGCCTGGACTCATGCACAACTCTCCTTGGTGCCTGATGGGATTTCGTTGTTTCGACCTGTTCCCTTGCTCGCGAAGGTTGTGAAAACGCCGCGGGGGTCAGGTGCCTCGCGTTATCGTTGGCCACCATCGTCGGAACGCCGCCCGGAGCAAGCTCGCTCCTACACGCGCTTGGCGTACAGTTTCGGCTCGCCCGGTGGACGGCTCTTAAAGCGGCGGTGGGCCCACAGGTATTGCTCGGGATGTTCACGCAGCACACCTTCGATCCACTGGTTGATGCGCAGGCAGTCGGCTTCTTCGGTTTCGCCGGGGAAGCCTTCGAGCGGCGCATGGATCACCAACCGATAACCGCTGCCGTCCGCCAGACGCTCCTGGGTGAACGGCACCACCAGCGCCTTGCCCAGCCGTGCAAACTTGCTGGTGGCAGTGACGGTCGCGGCCTGAATGCCGAACAGCGGCACGAAGATGCTTTGCTTGGCGCCATAGTCCTGATCCGGTGCGTACCAGATCGCGCGGCCCGAGCGCAGCAATTTGAGCATGCCGCGCACGTCTTCACGCTCCACCGCCAGCGAGTCGAGGTTGTGCCGCTCGCGGCCCTGGCGCTGGATGTAGTCGAACAATGGATTTTTGTGCTCGCGGTACATGCCGTCGATGGTGTGTTTCTGGCCGAGCAGTGCCGCACCGATTTCCAGGGTGGTGAAATGCAGGGCCATCAGGATCACGCCCTTGCCTTCGCGCTGGGCCCGCTGCAGATATTCCAGTCCTTCAACGTGAGCGAGCGTCGCCAGGCGCTTGCGCGACCACCACCAGCTCATCGCCATCTCGAAAAAAGCGATGCCGGTGGAGGCGAAGTTTTCCTTGAGCAGACGTTTGCGTTCGGCGGCGGTCTTTTCAGGAAAGCACAGTTCCAGATTGCGCTTGGCAATGCGCCGTCTGTCGCCGGCCACGCGATACATCAATGCGCCCAGTGCGCGACCGATCCTCAGCAGTGCCGGATACGGCAACTGGACAATCAGCCACAACAGCCCCAGGCCACACCACAGTGGCCAGAAACGTGGAGATAGAAATGCTTTTCGAAAACGCGGGCGGTCCATTAATGCTTCCGGAATGACAATGGCCGCGCATTCTACATCGTTCGACCCGGCTTGCGGCCTGCGGGCGTTCTCGTTATAAGTCTCGGCACTTTTAGTGACAAGTCGTTGTATGCCGACCATGAGCCAAACCGAACCGCTAGACCAAGATCCCGTGTTCCAGTTGAAGGGCAGCATGCTGGCCATTACGGTGCTGGAACTGGCCCGTAACGACCTCGAAAGCCTTGATCGGCAACTGGCCGCCAAGGTCGCCCAGGCGCCCAACTTCTTCAGCAACGCGCCGCTGGTACTGGCCCTGGACAAACTCCCGGCCAACGAAGGCGCCGTCGATCTGCCGGGGCTGATGCGCGTCTGCCGCCAGCATGGCCTGCGTACCCTGGCGATCCGCGCCAGTCGCATCGAAGACATTGCCGCCGCCATCGCGGTCGACCTGCCGGTGCTGCCACCGTCCGGTGCCCGGGAGCGTCCACTGGACCTCACCGAAGGCGAACCGAAGAAAAAACCGGAAAAACCGCCTGAGCCAACCATCAAGCCGACGAAAATCATCACCTCGCCGGTACGCGGTGGCCAGCAGATTTATGCCCAGGGCAGCGACCTGGTGGTAATTTCCTCGGTCAGCCCGGGGGCGGAACTTCTCGCCGATGGCAACATCCATGTATACGGCCCGATGCGGGGTCGCGTGTTGGCTGGCGTCAAGGGCGACACCAGGGCGCGGATTTTCTGTCAGCAAATGAGTGCTGAACTGATTTCCATCGCCGGGCATTACAAGGTTTCCGAAGATCTGCGCCGCGATCCTCTATGGGGCTCGGGTGTGCAGGTCAGCCTGTCCGGCGACGTGTTGAACATCATTCGGCTTTAACGGATACTGCCGCATTTTCCAAGCATCTCTAAAACGTAGCGAAAACGGCTCAAACGAAGTAGGAAAAAGGCCGAAAGCAGTGTTTACCGGGGGTAAACGCCGCTCAAAACCGGATTCCAGCCAAGGCTGTCCGACTGCAGTAGTTTTTCAGGAGATGTTTTTCAGGGACTGAAAAGTCCTTTTTCCTTAGGGGTGAAACACCTTGGCCAAGATTCTCGTGGTTACATCCGGCAAGGGTGGTGTGGGTAAGACCACCACCAGCGCCGCTATCGGTACCGGCCTCGCTCTGCGCGGTCACAAAACAGTTATCGTCGACTTCGACGTGGGCTTGCGTAACCTCGACCTGATCATGGGTTGCGAGCGCCGCGTGGTGTATGACTTCGTCAACGTGGTCAACGGCGAAGCCAACCTGCAACAGGCCCTGATCAAAGACAAGCGCCTGGAAAACCTCTACGTGCTGGCCGCCAGCCAGACCCGCGACAAAGACGCGCTGACCGTCGAAGGCGTGGAAAAAGTCCTGATGCAACTCAAGGAAGACTTTGAGTTCGTGGTCTGCGACTCCCCGGCGGGCATCGAGAAAGGCGCCCACCTGGCCATGTACTTCGCCGATGAAGCGATCGTCGTGACCAACCCGGAAGTCTCCTCGGTACGTGACTCCGACCGCATGCTCGGCCTGCTGGCCAGCAAGTCCCGTCGTGCCGAACGCGGCGAAGACCCGATCAAGGAACACCTGCTGATTACCCGTTACCACCCGGAGCGTGTGAGCAAAGGCGAAATGCTCGGCGTAGAAGACGTCAAGGAAATCCTTTCGGTGACCCTGCTCGGCGTGATCCCTGAATCCCAGGCGGTGCTCAAGGCATCCAACCAGGGTGTTCCGGTGATTCTCGACGACCAGAGCGATGCCGGCCAGGCCTACAGCGATACCGTTGACCGCCTGCTGGGCAAAACCGTGGATCATCGATTCCTCGATGTACAGAAGAAGGGATTCTTCGAGCGCCTGTTTGGAGGCAACTAAGCAATGAACCTTTTTGACTTCTTTCGTGCCAACAAAAAGCAAAGCACCGCGTCGGTAGCGAAAGAGCGTCTACAGATCATCGTGGCGCACGAACGCGGCCAACGCAGTACCCCGGACTACCTGCCGGCCTTGCAGAAGGAACTGGTCGAGGTGATCCGCAAGTACGTCAATATCGGGTCCGATGACGTGCATGTCGCACTGGAAAGCCAGGGCAGCTGCTCGATTCTGGAACTCAATATCACCCTGCCTGATCGCTGAGTCGATCCGGCTGGAGCCACGGCGGCTCGATCATTCGAGCGCCCTTTTTCTGTAGGAGCCGGCTTGCTGGCGATGCAGGCGGCGCGTTGTATCTGTTACAGCGCGTTGATGCCATCGCTGGCAAGCCAGCTCCTACAGGTAGGGCGTCAGGTGATCGAGCCGCCGTTGGCGTTTGTTACGAGGCTGTTTTAATGCCGTTGTCCAACGTCCATATCATCCATCAGGACGCCGCCGTACTGGTGGTGAACAAACCGACCCTGCTGCTCTCCGTCCCTGGCCGGGCCGACGACAACAAGGACTGCCTGATTACCCGCCTGCAAGAAAACGGCTACCCGGAAGCGCGGATCGTCCATCGGCTGGACTGGGAGACCTCGGGCATCATCCTGCTGGCTCGTGATCCGGACACCCATCGCGAACTGTCCCGGCAATTTCACGACCGCGAAACCGAGAAGGCCTACACCGCCCTGTGCTGGGGCCAACCCGAACTGGACAGTGGCAGCATCGACCTGCCCTTGCGCTACGACCCGCCGACCAAGCCAAGGCACGTGGTCGATCACGAATTCGGCAAACATGCGCTGACCTTCTGGCGAGTGCTCGAACGTTGCGGCGACTGGTGCCGCGTCGAGCTGACACCGATCACTGGCCGTTCCCACCAGCTGCGCGTGCACATGCTCTCGATTGGTCATCCGCTGCTGGGTGACGGACTCTATGCCCATGAGCAGGCACTGGCTGCCTGGCCGCGCCTGTGCCTGCACGCGAGCATGCTCACGTTCACCCATCCCCAGACCGGCGAACGCCTGCGCTTCGAGTGCCCGGCACCGTTCTGAACGAAAACAAACCCTGTAGGAGCGAGCTAGCTCGCGATGATCCCGAGAACGCCGCGGGGCGCCAGGCTACCCGCGTTATCGTTGACGACCATCGCGAGCTAGCTCGCTCCTACAGGGGGTTGCGCCACGCCACCGCCAATTCCCTGACCAATACGTTAAACTGGCGCCATTGCTGTCTGGAGCTACTTTATGCGCGAAGAGTTGAACCAAGGCCTGATCGATTTCCTCAAGGCCTCCCCTACCCCGTTCCATGCCACCGCCAGCCTCGTAAAACGCCTGGAAGCGGCGGGTTATCAACGCCTCGACGAGCGCGAGCCGTGGAATACCGAGGCCAACGGTCGCTACTACGTCACTCGCAACGACTCTTCGCTTGTCGCGATCAAAATGGGCCGCCACTCGCCGCTGCACGGTGGCATTCGCCTGGTCGGCGCTCATACCGACAGCCCGTGCCTGCGCGTCAAGCCGCAACCGGAACTGCAACGCCAGGGCTTCTGGCAATTGGGCGTCGAAGTGTACGGCGGTGCGCTGCTGGCGCCGTGGTTCGACCGTGACCTGTCCCTGGCGGGTCGCGTAACCTTCCGTCGTGACGGCAAGGTCGAGAGCCAGTTGATCGACTTCAAGGCTCCGGTCGCGATCATTCCGAACCTGGCAATCCACCTCAACCGCGAAGCCAACATGGGCTGGGCAATCAACGCCCAGACCGAACTGCCGCCGATCCTCGCGCAATTTGCCGGTGACGAGCGGGTGGACTTCCGCGCAGTGCTCACCGATCAACTCGCCCGTGAACACGGCTTGAACGCGGACGTGGTGCTCGATTACGAGTTGAGTTTCTACGACACCCAAAGCGCTGCTGTCATTGGCTTGCATGGTGACTTCATCGCCGGCGCGCGACTGGACAACCTGCTGTCGTGCTTCGCGGGCCTGCAAGCGCTGCTGACGACCGACACCGACGAAACCTGCGTGTTGGTGTGCAACGATCACGAAGAGGTGGGTTCCTGCTCGGCCTGCGGCGCCGACGGCCCGATGCTTGAGCAAACCTTGCGTCGCCTGCTGCCTGAAGGTGACGAGTTCGTACGCACCATTCAGAAATCCCTGCTGGTTTCGGCCGACAACGCCCACGGCGTGCACCCGAACTACGCCGACAAACACGATGCCAACCACGGCCCGAAACTCAACGCCGGCCCGGTGATCAAGGTCAACAGCAACCAGCGCTACGCCACCAACAGCGAAACCGCCGGGTTCTTCCGTCACCTGTGCATGGCTGAAGAAGTGCCGGTGCAAAGCTTCGTGGTGCGCAGTGACATGGGCTGTGGTTCGACCATCGGCCCGATCACCGCCAGCCACCTGGGTGTGCGCACCGTGGACATCGGCCTGCCGACGTTCGCCATGCACTCGATCCGCGAACTGTGCGGCAGCCATGACCTGACTCACCTGGTCAAGGTGCTGAGCGCGTTCTACGCCTGCCGCGAATTGCCGTAAACCCCGCAATACCCTGTAGGAGCGAGCTCGCTCGCGATGGACGTGAACGATAACGCTGGACGCCTGACACCCCGCGGTGCTCTCTAGTCCATCGCGAGCATGCTCGCTCCTACAGACAGACAGACAACACCGTGCAAAAAAGCCGCCTAGACTCCCAGTATCCCTTCGACAAGGCTGTCACCATGATTTCGATGTCTACCTTTCACGCCATGCTGATCCCGATTCTTGCCGGGATGCTCATGCTCGCCGTCGGCTTCAACTTTCGCGACAAGAATGCCGGTGTGTTTGTCATGTGGATCGGCATGCTGACCATCCTCGCGACCGTGATCATCAAGATCCTCGCCAAACTCAACGAATAATTCATCGCCCTTGGCTCGCATTGATTTTGACGGGCTCGTACACTCGGCCGATCCGCTCCTTGCGAGGTTGACCGCCTAGTGTTCGCTCGTCTTTTTGCCTTCCCGTGTATTTTCCTTGTCTGCCTGATGACGCTGCTGTCAGTGGCGCCCGTCCAGGCGGCCGGCCTGCCAAGCCTGCTCAACAGCCAGGCCAAGTCCCAGCCCGAGGCACAGGAGCCGTTGGGGCAATCCCTGGACGAAGTGATCAAGTCGCTGGAGAACGATCAGCAACGTACCAAGCTGCTGGCCGACCTGAAAAAGCTCCGTGACGCCACCAAAAAGGCCCAGCCGATTACCGAAGAAGGCGTGCTGGGCCTGATCGGCGGAACCCTGACCAATATCGAGAAGAAGTTTACCGGCGACGACAGTCCGCTCACGCGCTGGTCCAGTGAGTTCGATCAGGCCAGGGAAGAACTGGTGGCGCTGGCGTTGCCGGCCAACGAATGGCTGCCCATGCTGTTCGCCTTCGCCATGATCCTGGTGGTCTGGAGCCTGCTGGCCGCCGCCCTGATCTGGATCAGCCACCGGGTGCGGATGCGTTTCGGCCTGACCGAAGAACTGCCGCAACACCCCCGGGCCCTCGACATGCTGCGCTTCGCCTTGCGCAAACTCGGGCCATGGCTGATCGCCCTGGTGATCACGGTCTACATGAGCTACGCCCTGCCCTCGTCCCTGGGCAAAAGCCTGGCCATGGTACTGGCCTATGCACTGGTGGTCGGCACCTGCTTCTCGGCCATCTGCGTGATTGCCTTTTCCCTGCTCGACGGCCCACACCGCCACCGCGCCTTGTACATCCTGCGGCACCAGGCGTTTCGGCCACTGTGGCTGATCGGCAGCTTTGCCGCGTTTGGTGAAGCGCTGAGCGATCCGCGACTGGTCGACAGCCTCGGCAGCCATCTGGCCCATACCGCCGCGACTGTCGCCAATGTCCTGGCAGCGCTCTCCACGGGGCGGTTCATCCTGCGCTTCCGCCGGCCGATCGCCCACCTGATCCGCAACCAGCCGCTGTCCCGACGCCTGACCCGACGCGCCCTCAACGACACCCTGTCGATTCTCGGCACTTTCTGGTACGTGCCGGCGCTGGTGCTGGTGGCCATCTCCCTGTTCGCGACGTTCATTTCCGCCGGTGACACCAGCACCGCCCTGCGCCAGTCGCTGATCTGCACCGTTTTGCTGGTGTTGTGCATGGTCATCAACGGCCTGGTACGTCGCCACGCCCTCACACCGCAGCGCGGCATCCGGCGCTATGCGGTGTATTCGGAACGGCTGAAAAACTTCTTCTACACCATCGTCCACCTGTTGGTGTGGCTGGCCTTTATCGAACTCGGCCTGCGGGTCTGGGGCATGTCGTTGATCCGCTTTACTGAAGGCGACGGCCACGAAGTCAGCGTCAAGCTGTTCAGCCTCGCCGGCACGCTGCTGTTCGCCTGGCTGATCTGGATTCTCACCGACACCGCCGTGCATCACGCACTGACCCGCTCGCGCAAAGGCCTGGCCAACGCCCGCGCACAGACGATGATGCCGCTGATCCGCAACGTGTTGTTCATAGCCATTTTCATCATTGCGCTGATCGTTGCCCTGGCGAACATGGGCATGAACGTCACGCCACTGCTGGCCGGTGCCGGCGTGATCGGCCTGGCCATCGGTTTTGGTGCGCAGTCGCTGGTAGCCGACCTGATTACCGGGTTGTTCATCATCATTGAAGACTCCCTGGCCATCGACGACTACGTGGATGTTGGCGGCCACCTCGGCACGGTCGAAGGCCTGACCATCCGTACCGTGCGGCTGCGGGACATCGATGGCATCGTCCACACCATCCCGTTCAGCGAAATCAAAAGCATCAAGAACTACTCCCGGGAATTCGGCTACGCGATCTTCCGGGTCGCGGTGCCGGCCAGCATGGACATCGACAACGCAATCAAGCTGATGCGCGAAGTCGGCCAGAAAATGCGCACTGACCCGCTGCAACGGCGCAATATCTGGTCGCCACTGGAGTTTCAGGGGGTGGAAAGTTTCGAGTCGGGCAACGCGATCCTTCGCGCCCGTTTCAAGACCGCGCCAATCAAGCAGTGGGAAGTGTCGCGAGCGTTCAATCTGTCGCTCAAGCGGCACATGGATGAAGCCGGGCTGGATCTGGCGACACCGCGGATGAGTATCCAGGTGATGACCGCTGGCGGTGGCCCGCAGAATGAATAACCTCTGTAGGAGCTGGCTTGCCAGCGATGAGGCCATAACATTCAACATCTTCGTTGGACGTTAAGCCGCCATCGCTGGCAAGCCAGCGCCTACAAAAGCAGCGTCAGACAACATCCACCCCGACATGAATTGCATCATGCCGCCAGAACTCCAGGTCGCAGTCGATCAGGCGTTCATGCTGGTCATAGTTGACCCGGGCAATCTGCAAGCCCGGGCTGCCCGCCGACACCTTCAACGCCGCCGCCGCGTCCACCGACAACGCCGTGGGCACAATCTCGAAACGCACCCGCCCGTAGTGCAAATCGTAATGCCGCGCATACAACTCGGTGATTGACTGATTCAAATCGAACTCGAGGATCCCGGGAAAGTACTGCGGGTTCAGATAATGCTCCACATACAGCACCAGTCGCCCGTCGATCCGTCGTGAGCGGCAGATCTGGATCACGCTCGACAGCGCCGGCAATTGCAACCAGGCGCAGACCGCCGCCGATGCCGGTTGCAATCGCGCCGAAATCACCTCGGTGGACGGCACCCGCCCCTGGGCGCTGACCATCGCGTGAAAGTGGCTGCGTTGCATCAGGTTGTATGCCAGACGCGGCGGCGAGACGAACCAGCCACGGCGCTCCTCGCGGTAGATCTGCCCTTGTGACTCCAACTGCAACAACGCCTCACGCAGAGTGATCCGCGTGGTGCCGAACAATTCACTGAGCTTGCGCTCGGCCGGCAATTTGCTGCCGGGTGCCAACAGACCGTGATCGATCTGCTCCTGAAGCACCTGGCCGATGGTTGTTACCGCTTTTGTTGCCTCGTCACGCATCAACGTTTCCTATCTGGACTAGACCAGCACCAATTCGGGGCAGAACCGCAGCGCAAACCGGCTCATTCAATAGCCTGCAAGCGTAGGCAGTGCAGATGACCGAGATGTGACAAAGCTGCCCAACGGTCGCCATTCGCTGGCTTCCTCTTCTTTCAACAACCTGCAATTCATCGGCCAAGTCCCTTGCCAGCCGGGGCCTTGCCCATGGTCTACGCTTAGCAGGCCACTGGCGATACCGTCGAACAAATAGTCATCCCGGGCGACGAACGACATCAAAGTGTCATCCAGCCCCCTTAAATTGGCTCAGGTATTGCTGACCTAGACCAACACAAACCGCAATCGCAGCGTTGAACACGACCCAAGGAGCTTCGGAATGAAACAGTTTTTCCTGGCATCACTGTTAGGCTCGACCATTGCAATGTGCACCGCCGCCATGGCGGCTGATGATTTGAAAACCCTGGAAGCCGCTGCGAAAGCGGAAGGCGCCGTCAACAGCGTCGGCATGCCCGATGACTGGGCCAACTGGAAAGGCACCTGGGAAGACCTGGCCAAGACCTATGGCCTGAAACACATCGATACCGACATGAGCTCGGCCCAGGAAATCGCCAAGTTCGCCGCTGAAAAAGACAACGCCAGCGCCGACATCGGCGACGTTGGTGCAGCGTTCGGCCCGATCGCGGTCAAGCAGAACGTTACCCAGCCCTACAAGCCATCCACCTGGGACCAGGTGCCGACCTGGGCTAAAGACAAGGATGGCCACTGGGCCCTGGCCTACACCGGCACCATCGCTTTCATCGTCAACAAGAAGTTGTTGCACGGTTCCGAAGCCCCAACCAAGTGGGCTGACCTCAAGGGCGGCAAATACAAGGTGTCCATCGGTGACGTGAGCACCGCAGCCCAGGCCGCCAACGGCGTACTGGCCGCGGCACTGGCCAACGGTGGCGACGAGAAGAACCTGAAGCCTGCATTGGAGCTGTTCGCCGACATCGCCAAGCAAGGTCGCCTGTCGATGGCCAACCCGACCATCGCCACCATGGAAAAGGGCGAGATCGAAGTCGGCGTGGTCTGGGACTTCAACGGCTTGAGCTACAGGGCCAAGATGGCCAACCCGGATGACTACGTGGTGCTGATCCCGTCCGACGGTTCAGTGATTTCCGGCTACACCACCATCATCAACAAGTACGCGAAGAACCCGAACGCCGCCAAGCTGACCCGCGAGTACATCTTCAGCGACGCCGGCCAGATCAACCTGGCCAAGGGCAACGCCCGTCCGATCCGTGCCGAGCACCTGACCCTGCCAGCTGAAGTGCAGGCCAAGCTGCTGCCTAACGAGCAGTACAAGAAGGTCACGCCGATCAAGGACGCGGATGCCTGGGAGAAGACTTCCAAGGCCCTGCCTCAGAAGTGGAATGAAGAAGTCATTGTTGAAATGAAGTAATGCTTCATCCGTAGGAGCCGGCTTGCTGGCGATCCAGTCACCGCGGTCTCTCCGAGCATCGCATTGATCCAATCGCCAGCAAGCCGGCTCCTACGGGTTTTGAGAGCACCCACGGAGTTTTGCCCCCTATGAAACACAACGTCATCCTTGTCGTGCTCGATGGTCTCAACCATGAGGTCGCCCGCCACGCCATGGGGCACCTGCAGGCTTACGTCGGCGCCGGACGCGCCGCACTCTACAAACTGGAGTGCGAATTGCCGGCCCTTTCCCGCCCGCTGTACGAATGCATCCTGACTGGCGTTGCGCCCATCGACAGCGGCATCGTCCACAACAACGTTTCGCGCCTGTCCAACCAGCGCAGCATCTATCACTACGCCACCGACGCCGGCCTTGTGACTGCCGCAGCGGCCTATCATTGGGTCAGTGAGCTGTACAACCGTTCGCCCTTCGTGGCGGCCCGGGATCGCCACACCGATGACCCGGACCTGCCGATCCAGCACGGGCACTTCTACTGGAACGACCACTACCCCGATTCGCACCTGTTCGCCGATGCCGAAAGCCTGCGCCTGCGTCATTCGCCGAACTTTCTGTTGATCCACCCGATGAACATCGACGACGCCGGACACAAGCACGGCCTCGACACCCCGCAATACCGCAACAGCGCCCGCTCGGCCGACATCATCCTGGCCGACTACCTGCAAGGCTGGCTCGATGCCGGTTATCAGGTGCTGGTCACCGCCGACCACGGCATGAACAACGACCGCTCCCATAACGGCCTGCTGCCCGAAGAACGCGAAGTGCCGCTGTTCGTGCTCGGCGATGCCTTCAGTTTCAACGCCAAAGCCACGCCAAAACAGACCGACATCTGCGGCACCGTCTGTGAGCTGTTGGGCGTACCCCACGACAAACCCGTGTGCCGGGAGCTGCTCAAGTGACCTCCATGACGCGCGGCAAATGGCTGGCAGCCTTGTGCCTGATGCCCTTCGCCCTGTTCTTCATCGTGTTCGAAATCGCCCCGCTGGTATGGGTGATGATCAATAGCCTGGAATCGGAAGAGTTCGGTTGGGGATTGGCCAACTTCACCCGGATATTCAATTCGAAGTTCTATATGCAGGCGATCCAGTACAGCCTCGAGATCAGTTTCTGGTCCAGCGTATTCGGGATCATCATCGCCGTGCTCGGGGCCTATTCCTTGCGCCGGGTCGACTCGAAACTGCGCAACTTCGTCAACGCCTTCGCCAACATGACCAGCAACTTCGCCGGCGTGCCCCTGGCTTTTGCGTTCATCATCCTGTTGGGTTTCAACGGCACCTTCACCATCATGCTCAAACAGGCCGGCATCATCCAGGACTTCAACCTGTATTCGAAAACCGGGGTAATCATTCTCTACACCTACTTCCAGATTCCCCTTGGCGTGCTGCTGCTCTACCCAGCCTTCGACGCCTTGCGCGAAGACTGGCGCGAGTCCGCCGCACTGCTCGGTGCGAACGGCTGGCAGTTCTGGCGGCATATCGGCCTGCCGGTGCTCACCCCGGCCCTGCTCGGCACTTTCGTGATCCTGCTGGCCAATGCCCTCGGCGCCTACGCCACGGTGTACGCACTGACCACCGGCAACTTCAACGTGATGCCAATCCGCATCGCGGCGATGGTCTCGGGCGACATTTCCCTGGACCCGAACCTGGCCAGCGCCCTGGCCGTGGTGCTGGTGGCCTTGATGACCCTGGTGACCATCGTGCATCAGCTGCTGTTGAAGAGGAGCTACCATGTCTCGCGCTGAATTGGGCCCCATCGGTATCTACCACCGGGTAGTGGTCTACCTGCTGTTCGCCATTCTGTTGTTGCCGCTGCTCGGCACCTTTATCTATTCGATTTCCAGCAGTTGGTCGGCCACCATCCTGCCCAGCGGTTTCAGCATCAAATGGTACGTGCACCTGTGGAGCGATCCACGTTTCCTGCAAGCGTTCGGGCAATCGCTGCTGGTTTGCGTTGGCTCATTGATCCTTTCGGTGGTGCTGATTCTGCCGTTGCTGTTTGTGGTGCATTACCACTTTCCGAAACTCGATGCGCTGATGAATATCCTGATCCTGCTGCCCTTCGCCGTGCCGCCGGTGGTGTCGTCGGTGGGGCTGTTGCAGCTCTACGGTTCCGGGCCGTTCGCCATGGTCGGCACGCCGTGGATCCTGATCGGTTGCTACTTCACCGTGGCGCTGCCGTTCATGTACCGGGCGATCACCAACAACCTGCAAGCGATCAACCTGCGCGACCTGATGGACGCCGCCCAACTGCTCGGCGCCAGCACTTTTCAGGCGGCGATCCTGGTGGTGCTGCCGAACCTGCGCAAAGGCCTGATGGTGGCGTTGCTGCTGTCATTCTCGTTCCTGTTCGGTGAGTTCGTGTTCGCCAACATCCTCGTCGGCACCCGCTACGAAACCCTGCAGGTCTACCTCAACAACATGCGCAACAGCAGCGGCCACTTCACCAGTGCGCTGGTTATTTCCTACTTCTTTTTCGTGCTGGTTCTGACCTGGGCGGCCAATATCTTGAACAAGGACAAAAGCGAATGAGCTATGTCAGCGTCCAACATCTGCAAAAGAATTACGCGGGCACCACAGTGTTCAGCGACATCAATTGCGAAATTCAAAAGGGTGAGTTCGTCACCTTGCTCGGCCCGTCCGGTTGCGGCAAATCCACGCTGCTGCGTTGCATCGCCGGCCTGACCTCGGTGGATGGCGGCAAAATCCTGCTCGATGGTGTCGATATCGTGCCGTTAAGCCCGCAGAAACGCGGGATTGGTATGGTGTTCCAGAGTTATGCGCTGTTCCCCAACATGACTGTCGAACAGAACGTCGCCTTCGGCTTGCGCATGCAGAAGGTCAACGCCGACGACACTCAGAAACGCGTTGCCGAAGTGCTGAAACTGGTGGAGCTGCATGATTTTGCTGCCCGCTATCCACATCAGCTGTCCGGCGGCCAATGCCAGCGTGTCGCCCTCGCCCGCTCACTGGTGACCCGACCACGGCTGTTGTTGCTGGACGAACCGCTGTCGGCCCTCGATGCGCGTATCCGCAAGCACCTGCGCGAACAGATCCGTCAGATCCAGCGTGAACTGGGCCTGACCACAATTTTCGTCACACACGATCAGGAAGAAGCCCTGACCATGTCTGACCGGATTTTCCTGATGAATCAGGGAAAAATCGTACAAAGCGGCGATGCCGAAACCCTCTATACCGCACCGGCGGATGTGTTCGCCGCCGGTTTTATCGGCAACTACAATCTGCTGGACGCCGACAGCGCGACGAAACTCCTGCAGCGACCGGTCAATCATCGGATTGCGATTCGTCCGGAAGCCATCGAGTTGAGCCTGAACGGTGAGCTCGATGCGCTGGTACGCAGTCACAGCCTGCTGGGCAACGTGATTCGCTACCGGATCGAAGCCCGGGGCGTGGAGTTGGTGGTGGATGTGCTCAACCGTTCGGCCTCCGATCTGCACCCCGATGGTCAGCGCCTGGCGCTTTCCATCGATCCGACGGCCCTGTGTGAGGTAGCCTGATGCCTATGCTTATCCTGAAGAGAGAACTGCACTGATGGCCCTGGCAATTTTTGATCTGGACGAAACCCTGATCCACGGCGACTGCGCCTCCCTGTGGAGCGAGCAAATGGTCCGCCTCGGCTGGGTCGACAGCGAATCCTTCCTGCGTCGTGACAGGGAGTTGATGGATGCCTACGGCCGGGGCCACCTGGCGATGGAGGACTACATGGCTTTCAGCCTGGAGCCCTTGATCGGCCGCACGCCCGAAGAAGTCGAGCATCTGGTCGGCCCCTGGGTGGAAGACTTCATCGAACCGATCATCTTCAGTGACGCCACCAAAGCCATCGCCGCCCACCGCAAGGCCGGCGACCGCATCCTGGTGATCTCGGCCTCGGGGGTACATCTGGTCAAGCCGATTGCCGAGCGCCTGGGCATCGACGAGATTCTCGGCATTGAGCTGGAAGTGGCACACGGTGCCTTTACCGGCAATACCGTCGGCACCCTGACCTACCGCGAAGGCAAGATCACCCGCTTGCTGGAATGGCTGGATGCCGAGGAGGAAAACCTCGAAGGCGCGAGTTTCTATTCCGACTCGCGCAACGACCTGCCGCTGCTGCTGAAGGTGGATTTCCCCCACGTGGTCAACCCGGATCCGGTGCTGCGCGAGCAGGCCGAAAAAGCCGGCTGGCCGATCCATGACTGGAAATAACAGATAACCCTGTAGGAGCGAGCTTGCTCGCGATGAACTTGAAGACGACGCGGGTTATCAGGTAGCACGCGTTATCGTTCACGACCATCGCGAGCAGGCTCGCTCCTACAGGTTCGGCGTTGGTCAGGCGAGGCTTTCGTCAATCACCAGCACCACCTTCCCCGCCACGGTATTACTCGCCAACTCGGCAAACGCCGCCTCGGCATCCCTGATCGGGAATGTCCTGGCCAGTTGCGGGCTCAAGCGCCCCTCGGCAAACAATGGCCACACATGCTGGCTCAGGTCGCTGAACAGATCGGCCTTGAATTGATCATCACGGCTGCGCAACGTCGAACCCAGCAACTGCACACGCTTGGCCAGCACCTGGGCCAGATCCAGTTTGGCCTCGCGCCCGCCCATCAGGCCGATCAACACCCAACGGCCATCCTGCGCGAGCAGCTTGAGGTTCAACGCCGCGTAGTTGCCGCCCACCGGGTCGAGAATGACGTCGAACGGCCCCAGGTCCCGCAGGCTCTCCAGATCATCGTTACGCACCACGCCGCCCTGGGCGCCGAGCGCTTCGCAGTATGCCAGTCGCTCGGCGGAGCCGACGCTGACCCAACACGGGTTACCGAAGGCCTTGCACAGCTGAATGGCCGCTGAACCAATTCCACTTGCCCCGGCATGCAGAAGCACTTTCTGACCCGGCTTGAGCGCCGCCAGTTGAAACAAATTCAGCCAGACTGTTGCATAAACTTCGGGCAATGCCGCCGCTTCGACCAGTGACATTCCGTCGGGAACCGGCAATACATGCCGCCCGTCGACAACCACCTCTTCGGCCATCCCGCCCCCGGCCAGCAAGGCGCAAACCCGATCGCCTACCTGCCATGAGGACCCGGCGCCGACCTCGCTGATCACGCCGGAGCACTCTAGACCAAGCACCTGGCTGGCCCCTGGCGGTGGCGGATAAAGGCCAGCCTTCTGCAACAAATCGGCGCGATTGAGGCCCGATGCCGCCACTCGAATACGAACTTGTCCTACATCGCACGCAGGACTCGGCTCATCAACCCATACCACTTGACCGTCAACGCCTTGCAATGCTTTCACAGTGCCTCCATAGTGAGTCTGGACTGAGCCCGAAGCTGTAGCGCCGGGCTTTTTGCATTATGCGACCGGCTCCCAAAGAACCGGCGACTTCAAAGACGGCCTAATATGCGTTATCAATTGTCCCCGCGTCGAATCAGCATGAAGCATCTGTTCCCCAGCACTGCCCTCGCCTTATTCATCGGTATCGGCTTGCTGCCGATGTCGAGCAATACTTTCGCAGCCAATAGCTGGGACAAGCTTCAACCCGATCGTGACGAAGTGATCGCCAGTCTGAACGTCGTGGAGTTGCTCAAACGCCACCACTACAGCAAGCCGCCACTCGATGACGCACGCTCGGTGATCATCTACGACAGCTACCTCAAGCTGCTGGATCCGTCGCGCAGCTACTTCATGGCCAGCGACATTGCCGAATTCGACAAGTGGAAGACGCAGTTCGACGACTTCCTCAAGAGCGGCGACCTGAACGCCGGGTTCACCATCTACAAGCGCTACCTGGACCGCGTAAAGGCGCGTCTGGACTTCGCCCTTGCCGAGCTGGGCAAAGGCGTCGACAAGATTGACTTCACCACCAAGGAAACCTTGCTGATCGACCGCAAGGACGCCCCTTGGCTCAAATCCACCGCAGAACTCGACGACCTGTGGCGCAAACGCGTCAAGGATGAAGTCCTGCGGATGAAGATCGCCGGCAAAGAGCCCAAGCAGATCCAGGAAACCCTGACCAAGCGCTACAAGAACCAGTTGGCACGCCTGGACCAGACCCGCTCGGAAGACATCTTCCAGGCGTACATCAACACCTTCGCCATGTCCTACGACCCGCACACCAACTATCTGTCGCCGGATAACGCGGAGAACTTCGACATCAACATGAGCCTGTCCCTGGAGGGCATCGGCGCGGTGTTGCAGAGCGATAACGACCAGGTGAAAGTCGTGCGCCTGGTGCCGGCAGGTCCGGCGGACAAGACCAAGCAGGTTGCACCGGCCGACAAGATCATCGGCGTGGCCCAGGGCAACAAGGAAATGGTCGACGTGGTGGGCTGGCGCCTGGACGAAGTGGTCAAGCTGATTCGCGGTCCGAAGGGCACCGTGGTGCGCCTGGAAGTCATCCCGGCCAGCAATGCGCCGAACGACCAGACCAGCAAGATCGTACCGATCACCCGTGAAGCGGTGAAGCTCGAAGACCAGGCCGTGAAGAAATCGGTACTGAACCTGAAGCAGGACGGCAAGGACTACAAGCTCGGCATCATCGAAATCCCGGCGTTCTATCTGGACTTCAAGGCCTTCCGTGCCGGCGACCCGGATTACAAGAGCACCACCCGCGACGTCAAGAAACTGCTGACCGAGTTGCAGAAAGAGAAAGTCGACGGCGTGGTCATCGACCTGCGCAACAACGGCGGCGGTTCCTTGCAAGAGGCCACCGAGCTGACCAGCCTGTTCATCGACAAAGGCCCGACCGTGCTCGTGCGCAACGCCGATGGCCGCGTCGATGTCCTGGAAGATGAAAACCCGGGCGCGTTCTACAAAGGCCCGATGGCGCTGCTGGTCAACCGCCTGTCCGCCTCGGCCTCGGAGATCTTTGCCGGTGCCATGCAGGACTACCACCGCGCACTGATCATCGGCGGCCAGACCTTCGGCAAAGGCACCGTGCAGACCATTCAGCCGCTCAACCATGGCGAACTGAAACTGACCCTGGCCAAGTTCTACCGGGTTTCCGGGCAGAGCACCCAGCATCAGGGCGTCTTGCCGGACATCGATTACCCGTCGATCATCGACACCAAGGAAATCGGTGAAAGCGCGCTGCCGGAAGCCATGCCGTGGGACACCATCAAGGCTGCAATCAAGCCTGCAGTGGATCCGTTCAAGCCGTACATTTCGCAGCTCAAGTCCGAGCATGACGGGCGTACGGCCAAAGATGCGGAGTTCGTGTTCATCCGCGACAAGCTGGCCCTGGCGCAGAAACTGATGGCCGAAAAAACCGTCAGCCTCAATGAAGCCGAGCGTCGTGCCCAGCACGCCGACATCGAAGCCAAACAACTGACCATGGAAAACATCCGTCGCAAGGCCAAGGGCGAAGAACCGCTCAAAGAGCTGAAGAAAGAAGACGAGGACGCCATTGCGGCCGAGGATGACAAGACCAAACCGGAAGACGATGCCTACCTGAGCGAAACCGGGCGGATTCTGCTGGACTACCTGAAACTCAACTCGGCGGTGGCCAAGCACTGAGTGTTGACAAGCGGCTGATGGCAATTTAATGCTAACGTTCCCCGGAGCGTCATCATACCGTCATCATTCTGTCGTGAAATAAAGGACCGGGCGTGCTCTTTTTACCAAGGGCACGCCCGGTCCTTTTTTATCGCCAGAGATCGCCATGACCACAACCGAACAGCTGAGCGCATTGAGCTCGATCCTGACTCATAGCGGTTTGCACAGCCTGTTCCAGCCGATCATCAGCCTCTCTGAACGGCGTATTCTCGGCTACGAAGCCCTCAGTCGCGGCCCCTCCAACAGCCCTCTGCACTCCCCTGTCGCCCTGTTCGCCGTCGCCCGCCAGGCCGGCCGCCTGAGCGAGCTGGAAATTGCCTGCCGCGAAAGCGCTTGCCGATGCTTCAATGAGCAACAACTGCCTGGCCTGTTGTTCCTTAACGTCTCTCCGGAATCCTTGCTCGAAGCGGCGCATCAACCGGGGCGTACCCTGCAATTGCTGCAGGATTTCGGCATTCCGCCGAGTCAGGTGGTCATCGAACTCACGGAACAGACGCCGACGGATGATTTCCAGCTGCTGCAAACCGCCCTGCATCACTATCGAGCGATGGGCTTTTCGATTGCGCTGGATGATCTGGGGGCGGGCTATTCGAGTTTGCGGCTGTGGTCCGAGTTACGGCCGGACTACGTGAAAATCGACCGGCATTTCATTGATGGCATTCATCAGGATGCGCTCAAGCGCGAATTTGTCGGCTCGATCCTGCAAATCGCCAAGGCCTCGCGGGCGCAAGTCATCGCCGAGGGTATCGAGCTACCCGAAGAGCTCACGGTGCTGACCGAAATGGGCGTGGACCTGGTGCAGGGCTACCTGCTCTGCCGCCCCCAGGAACACCCGCCGCGGGATGCCCGGGCATTGATGCCCCGACAGGACAGCACCGCCGTTGTCCTGAGCGAAGACGGCAGCGACCTTAGCGCCCTGCTCAACGAGCAACCTGCAGTGGACCGGGACACCCCGACCGCCACGGTGCTCGAAGCCTTTCGCCGCCAGGCCAACCTGAACTCGCTGGCGGTCCTCGATGAACAGGGCCAGCCCTGCGGCATTGTCCATCGTCATTCGCTGTCCGACGCCCTGCTCAAGCCCTTTGCCACCGACCTGTTCGCACGCAAGCCCATCAGCCGCCTGATGAGCGATGACTTCCTCGCCGTCGAACTGAGCCAGTCGCTGCAACAAGTCAGCCGCCTGATCACCAGCCGTGCCCGCCAGCGTATCGAAGAGGATTTCATCATCACCCTCAATGGCGGCTATCTCGGGCTGGGCCGCGTAATTGACGTGCTCAAACTGATTACCGAACTGAAGATCCAGCAGGCCCGCTACGCCAACCCGCTCACCCTGCTGCCGGGCAACGTACCGATCCAGCAATGCCTGACGCGGCTGCTGCAACAGCAACGGGAATCGGTGATCTGCTACGTGGACATCGATAGCTTCAAGCCCTTCAACGACATCTACGGTTATGGCCGCGGTGACGAAGTCCTGCTGTGCCTGGCGCAATGCCTGATCGACCGCGTCGACCCGTCCCGCGACTTCGTCGGCCACATCGGCGGTGACGATTTCCTGCTGGTGCTCGGTCCGGAAGACTGGCGCAAACGCTTGAACCAGTTGCTCGACGACTTCCAGAGCCAGTGCCGGCGCTTCTACCGCAGCGAGCACCTGGAAGCCGGCTGCTTCATCGCCCCGAATCGCCAGGGCGTGCGGCAGGAGTTTGCGCTGTTATCGCTGTCGATCGGCGTGGTGCATCTGCATCCACAGGCCTGTGCACAACTCGATGCGAGCCAGTTGGCGGAGATGGCTTCGCAGGCCAAGCATCACGCGAAGAATGTGCAGGGGTATAGCGTGCACGTGATTGATAGTCTGGCGCAGCGGATGTCGTATGGGGAGTTGTTCGTGGGGCAGCGGTGATTGAACTGACGCCCTCGCGAGCAGGCTCGCGAAGGCGTCAGACCAGCCACTAATTATCTGAAGAACCGCGAGACGCCAACTCTTTGAGTTTGATCTCAGCCAACGGATGCCCAGCCTTGGCAGCCATCTCCCAGAACCGCGCTGCTTCAGCCGGATCCGGAGCCTTGCTCGCTGTCCCGGCCAGACTGATCACGCCCACTTGATACGCCGCCTTGCCATCGCCCGCCAACGCCGCCAGGCGCAACAAACGCACGCCCTCCTCACGAGCACCGAGGCCGACGCCGCGAAACGTCAGAATGTGCCCATAGAAGCTCTGGGCGCCGACATTGCCCAGGTTGGCCATGCGGGCGAACTGGCCTTCGAGCCAGCGCCAGCCTCGTGGCTGACGGACAAACCATGACCAGTGAAACAATCGGCGCGCGAGCCAGTAACCGGCCCGTGCCTTGAGTTGTAAAAACACTCAGGCCTCGGCCGATTCCGGGTATTCGTACTCGAACACCCGCACCACTTCCGAAGCGTGCCAGGACGCGGCGGCAACGCCGTCCGACGGCCCGGAAAAACGCCCGAGGCGCTCGACACACTCAAAGAACCCGGTACGCGGCAAACGGCTGGCGCCCTGACTGATCACCAGTGAACTGCGCAATGGTTGCTCCGCCTTGGCGTCCAGGGCCGCCAGATGCTCAAGGGCCGCCGTCAGGGTCTGCATGGCCGGGGTCGGCAGCTGCAAACGCTCCAGCAATGCCCGATACGTCAACAGATGGCGCTGGCGACGCGCCTGATCAAGTTCGCCCAGCAATCCGTCCCAGTGTTGACGACTGATGCGTACGCTCACGATTCTTCCCTCCATCCTGGCACCGTCAATTCCCAGGCCAGGCTGCGGCGAATCGCGGCGTCGGGCAGACGCTCGCCACTTTCGATCATGGCCAGGTAAGACGGGCTGATGCCTACCGTGCGGGCGAGCGCCTCGATGGCGATGCCCTTTCCTTCGCGCAAACTGCGTAGTTGATCCAGACCCGGAAGAATCGTGTCTGGTGTTGCCGCCTGACGCTTCGTGGCTTCAGACGACGCTTGTTCCTTGATGCCTGCTGCTTTGAGTAACGCCTGATACTGAGCCCATGGCAGAACCGCATATTCGGGCTCGCCTTCGCGTGTAATTATCTGAATATCCATGACTACCCCGTAGGACAAAAACACTTAGCGAGTCGGCACTTTTCCTTAGAAGTGTAATCCTAACAGCGGCCAAGGTCGCGGGGGGCATCAATCTGTGAACAGGTCGCAATCGACTCAGTGTTTTTTCGGGCCTTGAAGTTGAAGTTGCTCGGGGGTATCAGGCAGACGCTCAACCACCGCGAGCTTTTCCGGTGCCTGCCGTTTGCGCCAGGTGCGGAAGGTATTGAGTTCGTCGTCGAGCACTTTCATCAGCCACGCCAAAACCGCAATGTCATCGAGCATGCCGAATACCGGAATGAAATCCGGGATCGCATCCACCGGGCTGAGGAAGTACATCAGGCCCGCAACGACCGAAATCAGCGCCTTGGGGCTGATGGCGCGATACTCACCGCGCCAGTAGGCCAGGCAGAGTGCCTGCAACAGCTTCAAGTCGTCCTTGAGCTTGCCCAGTCGATTGCCCTGGCTCGCGCCTTTGCTGGCGACCGCGAACAACAGGGTCGGCAATCGACCGCGTGCCAGCAGGCGCCCGGCCAGGGGCAGGAAACGAGCGAAATTCCAGGGTGCTTTCATGATTTCTCCCGTTGAAATGTTATCCACACAAATTGTGGATAACCTTGTGAACAGAGCAGCTTTTCACCGCTGAAAGCCCCGCTTTACAAGGCTTGCGTTCAGATCGGGCGTTTTTTACTCATCAAAAAAAACCCATAATTTCATTGACTTGGCGACGTTGTGCGTCTACCGCCAACGCTACTATGCCTGAGACTCCGGTCTAGAGCGTCTGTTCGTTTTGTTTACCCCTGCCGAGCGCCGGATGCAACAACGCCCCGCATGAGCGAGGCGTTGTTATCGAAGCAGACGCTGGTTACTTGGCAGCGGCGTCTTCTTTTGCCGGATCCTTGATGGCCAGCAGTTCCAGGTCGAATACCAGCACCGAATTGGCTGGAATCGCCGGGCTTGGGCTTTGAGCGCCGTAAGCCAGGTCAGCCGGGATGTACAGTTTGTACTTCTCGCCAACGTGCATCAGTTGCAGCCCTTCGACCCAACCCGGGATCACACCGCTGACCGGCAGATCGATCGGGCTGCCGCGCTCGACGGAGCTGTCGAATACGGTGCCGTTGGTCAGTTTGCCGGTGTAGTGAACGGTCACTACGTCAGTCGGCTTTGGCTGAGGGCCATCGGCTTTCTGCACGACTTCGTACTGCAGGCCCGAGGCCGTGGTGGTCACACCGGCTTTCTTGCCGTTTTCCTCGAGGAATTTCTTGCCGGCAGCGGCCGACTCTTCGCTCATCTTGGCCATGCGCTCTTCGGCACGCTTTTGCAGTGCGGCGAACGCTTCAACCAGCTCTTCGTCCTTGAGCTTCTGCTCTTTCTTGCCGACGGCGTCTTCGATGCCCTGGGCTACAGCTTTGGAATCAAGATCATCCATGCCTTCCTGAGCCAGGCTCTTGCCCATGTTCAGACCAATGCCGTAGGAAGCTTTTTGCGCCGGGGTTTTCAGCTCTACGCTGGTCTGCGAATCACAACCCGCGAGTACCAGGCTAACCAGGGCCACCGCCGCCGCCAACCGATGCTGTTTCATGCTATTTCCTTGTTCATGCGCCTAAAGGGCAATCGAGTAAAGCCGCGAGCTTATCAGGCCGCCACGACCAATGGCTACCGGCATGAGAGCCGGAAACATTTGATAAGTTCACGTGTTTAAACGCATTTCACAATTCGGCTGATGAAGCTTCTTTCATCTTGTTCCGACGCAGACTGATTCCAGAACCTACAACACCTGGCGTAATGGCCTCTTGCCGCACCTTGGGTACTCGGGCATAACGGCATGACAATTAGACAAGGATGTTTATCGTGCGCCTGTTCCTTCGCTTGCTGGTTCTCATCGCAGTACTGCTCGGGCTGGTCATGGCCGTGGTTCTTTACTACGTCGCCAACCCGAAATTGCCGGCCTGGTCGCCTGCACAACAGGTGCATTACCTGGCGCAATGGAGCGCCGCCGACCGAGAAACCTATTACTTCACCCCCCAGGGCACTCAGGTCAAAGGTTTGCGCTATGACTGGTTCACCGCCCTCGAACTGCCCTTCTCGCAGCAACGCTTCGCCGCCCCCGAGTACCTCGCACGTTTCGGTTTTCTGGTGGACCCCGGCCAGAATCCGACACCGAACAACCCGGGCAACCTCCCGGCAGGCTTTACCCGACACCAGAATGCGGGGAGCCCGGATGTGTTTCTGGATATCACCTGCGCGGCGTGCCACACCGGAGAACTGCGTTTCAAGGGTCAAGCCGTGCGTATCGACGGCGGTTCGGCGCAGCATGTGCTGCCGTCCAGTGTTCCTACACTCAAGGGGGGCAGTTTCGGACAAGCGCTGGTGGCCAGCCTGGTCTCGACCTATTACAACCCGTGGAAATTCGAGCGTTTCGCACACAACGTGCTGGGCCAGGACTACGACGCCCGCCACCAACAGTTGCGCAAGGAATTCAAATCTTCACTGGATACCTTCCTCAAAGTGGCCTGGAACGACACCCACCGCGGGCTCTATCCGACTGAGGAAGGCCCGGGGCGCACAGACGCCTTCGGGCGCATTGCCAACGCCAGCTTCGGTGACGCGATTTCCCCCGAAAACTACCGCGTAGCCAATGCCCCGGTCGATTATCCGCAGTTGTGGGACATGTGGACGTTCGAATGGGTGCAGTGGAACGGCTCGGCAAAACAACCGATGGCCCGCAACATCGGCGAGGCGCTGGGCGTGGGCGCCACGCTGGATTTCTTCGACAACAATGGACAGCCGCTGATGGGCGATGCCCGCTATCCCTCCAGTGTCCGTGTGCGCGACCTGCACCTGATCGAAAAAACCCTGCAGCGACTCTCTCCTCCCGCCTGGCCGGAAGATCTGTTGGGCGCGGTCGACAAGCCCCTGGCAGCAAAGGGGCGCGCCCTGTTCGCGGAAAACTGCGCGGGCTGTCATGTACCGAATACCACTCAGGGCGAGGGACGTTACGTTCAGCACCTGAAAATGCTCCCGGTGGATTACATCGGCACAGACCCCGGTGCGGCCAACAACATCGCCGACCACCGTTTCGACCTGACAGCACTGCAATGGAAGCAGGCGGAACTGGAAAAACTTGATGTAGAGCCAAAACCCGTCGAACCACTGGACCTGAGCAAGATGTCCGTGGCCAAGGGGCTGGCCTATGTCACGGCATTTGTCCTGGACCGAGCGTATCAAGACGCCCATGTCACCCCTGCCGAGCGTCCGGCAATGGACGGTTTCGGCCTGCCCATCGGTGTGCGCGAGTTGCGCTCGTACAAGGCCAGACCATTGGCGGGGGTATGGGCGACAGCGCCGTTTCTGCACAACGGTTCGGTACCGAGCATTTATCAATTGCTGTCGCCTCAGGATGAGCGTGCGACCACGTTCTACAAAGGCACTTTCGAATACGACCCGGGACACCTGGGTTACCGCACCGAAGCCTTTACCAATGGTTTTCTGTTCGACACGCGAATCACCGGCAACCACAACAGTGGTCATGAATTCCGCGCCGGCAAACTCGGCAATGGCGTGATCGGCCGCTGGTTGCAACCGGAAGAGCGCTGGGCACTGCTGGAATACCTGAAAGTGCTGGGCGGCCCGCTGGAAGCGCAATTGCCATGACCACAGCCTCAATCAAGAGGACTTTCCGATGCTGACAACTCTCTGGCTGCGCCTGGGCGCCTTCCTCGGCAAGCTGTTGCTGTGGTTACTGGGTCTTGGAGTGCTTGGCTGGGCGTTGGCCACCGCCTGGTTTGCCTGGCAGCATCACGGGCCGGTCCCGGCGCAGGAGCTGATTGCGGATGATGAAGCCGCGATGACCCAGGACATCATCCAGACCGCCGTGCGCATCGTCGATCAGCACCGTGAAAGCACCCGCTACCTGCGCGACGCCCATGCCAAGGCCCACGGTTGCGTGAAGGCCGAGGTTCAGGTGCTACCGGAACTGCCAGGCGAATTGCGCCAAGGCGTGTTCAGCGAGCCGGGCAAAACCTGGCAGGCGACGATGCGCCTGTCCAACGGCAATGCCTACCCGCAGTTCGACAGCATCCGCGACGCCCGGGGCATGGCGATCAAACTGCTCGATGTTCCGGGTAAACAACTGCTGAGCGATCAGCAGGGGCGAAGCGAACAGGACTTCGTGATGTTCAGCCATCCGAACTTCTTTGTCAGTAATGTCGCCGAATACCGTCAGAACGTCGCCGCCCAGGCCGATGGCAAAAAGATCATGGCTTTTTTCCCCGGCTGGGATCCACGCACCTGGCAGGTTCGCCACCTGTTTATTGCCCTGGCGACATTGTCCCCCGCCCCGTCGAGCCCAACCCGAACGACGTACTTTTCGGTTTCACCCTACAAATTCGGTGAAGCCAATGCGAAGTACCGGGTGATACCCGATCCGGACAACTGCCCGGCCTACAGCCTGCCGGAACAAAATCGCAAGCTGCCGAACTTTCTGCGCAATGCGCTGAACCAACAGCTGTCGACCGACCGGGTGCCTGCGTGTTTCGCCCTGCAAATCCAGCGACAGGACGCCAACAAGTACATGCCGATTGAAGACACCAGCATTGAGTGGCGCGAAAGCGATGCACCCTTCGAGACGGTGGCGCGGATCAACGTACCGGCACAGGACTTCGATACACCGGCGCTCAACCTGCAATGCGACAACCAGTCGTTCAATCCCTGGTTTGGCGTTGAAGCGCACCGCCCCATTGGCGGGATCAATCGCCTGCGCAAAGCCGTGTATGAAGCCGTCAGCGACTACCGGCACAGCCGTAACGCCGAACTGTAGGAGCGAACTTGCTCGCGAAAAACCAATGGGCGCGGCTGGGCATCTGAATTTACGCGTTATCGTTAACGATCTTCGCGAGCTAGCTCGCTCCTACAGGGGGAGCGAAAAAGCCAAACCCCAGACAGCAAAAAGCCCGCACTAGGCGGGCTTTCTGTGGTGATCTGGCGTTCAGTGTTCCAGATTACCGAATATGGCGCAGCGGA